>CADAHK010000137.1 GCA_902787725.1 uncultured Eubacteriales bacterium
AAACTGAAAGACATTGCATCAACTCAACAGGCATTGCTCGATGCAGCATAAGCAAATATGCGGGATGAGCAATTTACACCACAATTAGGACTTGACCCATCAGCATCAACAAATATAGGGCTCGAAGGTATTTTTTGTGAGAAATGACTCACAAAATGCAAATAATTACACCAATGAGCACTGCAGAAGGGCAAATTCAAGCGAAAGCAGCTAGCCAGCAAGGGTCCGACAGTTATCCGCCAAGGATCTGACCACTATCCGCCAAGGGTTCGGCGGCTATACGCCAAACTCCCGGAACACCCCACGCAATTTTTTCAAAAAAACCGCTGAAAACTATTGACATAGAGGGGCGCAGGTGTTACCTTATGCATAGAGATTAGCACTCAAACGAGTAGAGTGCTAACAAGGAGGGCCAAGTATGGATTTAACAGAGAGAAAACTGAAGATACTGCAGGCCGTCATCGCTGATTTTATAAAGACCGCAGAGCCGATAGGCTCGAGGACCATCTCGAAGAATTACAGTCTCGGAAGTCCGGCGACTATAAGAAACGAGATGTCGGATCTGGAGGAGATGGGCTATCTGACTCATCCGCATACCTCGTCGGGCAGAGTACCTTCGGAGAAAGCTTACAGACTGTACGTCAATGAGCTGATGAAGAAGAGGGAGCTCTCGCAGGAGGAGAAGGACGCGATAGCAAACGAGCTCTACCAGAATGTGAATGAACTGGACAGCCTCATAGAGAGGGCTGCTCACGTGCTTTCGGAAATAACGAGCCTGACTGCCTTTGCATTATCGCCGGGAAAAGAGCAGGACAAACTGAGATATATCAACCTGCTTCCGGTGGACGATTATTCGGTAGTGCTGATGCTCGTTTCAGACAGCGGCAAAGTAAGCAACACCGTCGTAAGGCTCAAAGCGCCGGCGTCGGAAGATACGCTTAGGATTCTGGCCAAGAACATGACGTACAACTACAGCGGCAAGACGCTGAGCGAGGCTCTGACCATGGACATCATACAGAACCTGAAGGCGGACGCCGAGGCGATGTCAATGTTCGAGAACAGCATAGCGCCGAGCTTCATCAGGACGCTGGAGGATATGCTGAACGTCAATCTGTATATGGACGGACTCACGAATATCTTTGCGCTGCCTGAGTACAACGACATCCAGAAGGCAAGAAGCTTCTTTGAGATGATAAACCGAAAGGCGGACATCACACAGAAACTTATCAGCAGGGGCGATGGGATAGAGATCACAATCGGCAGAGAAAATCAGGACGCTGAGTTATCGGACTGCAGCGTCTCGACGGGCGTCTGGTGGGTAAGCTCGGAGTAATCGGGCCGACCAGAATGAAGTACGACGAGGTAACGTCCGTGGTCGAATATCTAACAGACAATATAAGCAAAGCCTTCATGCTGACGGAAGGAGACGATGATGACAGATAACAGAGAAGAAGTAATGGAAGAAGAACTTAAAGAAGCGGAAGAAGCCAAGGCAGAAGATGCAAAGGCAACCGAAGCGGAAGAAGATACACAGGAATCAGAAGAAACTTCAGAAGAAGCAGCGGAGGATTCCGGAAAGGAGAGCGGAGAAGAGAACGAAGAGGTTAAAGATGAGGGGAAGGAAGAAGAAGGTGAGCTCAGATACCTGAGACTCATGGCCGACTTCCAGAACTACAAGAAAAGGGTAGAAAAGGAGAAGAGAGATCTCTATTCCTACGCGAACGAGAAGATCATGAACGACCTGCTCACAGTCATGGACAATTTTGAAAGAGCGCTGGAGCACGACGCGGATGAGAACTTCAAGGAAGGCATAGAGATGATTTTCAAACAGCTGTCCGACGTCCTCGAAAAGGACGGGCTGGCTGAGATACCGGCGCTGGGAGAGGAGTTCGATCCGAACGTCCACAGCGCGGTAATGACAGAGGAAACTGAAGACTACGAAAGCGGCAAGGTTTCCGGAGTAATGCAGAAGGGTTACACGCTGAACGGCAAGGTCATCAGACCGGCCATGGTGAAGGTAGCCAACTAGAAAGAAAAGTCGCTTTCGAATTAATACCACAGGGAGGAATAAGACAATGGGAAAGGTAATAGGAATCGATTTAGGAACTACAAACTCGTGCGTAGCTGTACTGGAAGGCGGAGAACCTACAGTAATCACTAACGCCGAGGGAATGAGAACTACACCATCAGTTGTAGGTTTTGCAAAGAACGGAGAGAGACTGGTAGGAGAGACTGCCAAGAGACAGGCGATCACAAATCCTGACAGAACAATCGCGTCAATCAAGAGACACATGGGCGAAGCTTATGATGTAATGATCGACGACAAGAGATACACTCCGCAGGACATCAGCGCAATGATCCTGGCCAAGCTGAAGGCGGATGCTGAGAGCTATCTCGGCGGCCCTGTAACTGAAGCGGTAATCACAGTACCTGCTTATTTTACAGACAGCCAGAAGCAGGCGACAAAGGACGCCGGCAAGATCGCGGGCCTCGATGTTAAGAGAATCATCAACGAGCCGACTGCCGCATCACTGGCATACGGCATCGACAAGGCTGAAGATTCACAGAAGATCCTGGTATACGACCTGGGCGGCGGTACATTCGATGTATCCATCCTGGAACTGGGCGGCGGCGTAGTTGAAGTACTGGCCACAAACGGCGACACAAAGCTGGGCGGCGACGACTTCGACGACTGCCTGCTGAACTACATGGCAGACACATTCTCACAGGAGAACGGCATCGACCTGAGACAGGACAAGATGGCAATGCAGAGACTGAAGGAAGCTGCTGAAAAGGCTAAGAAAGAGCTTTCAAGCGCAACAACTTCAAACGTCAACCTGCCGTTCATCACTGTCAGCGAAGCAGGTCCGCTCCACCTGAACATGGACATCACAAGAGCCAAGTTCGAGCAGCTGACTGCTCACCTGGTAGAGAGAACAATTGAGCCTATGAGAAAGGCCATGGCAGACGCGGGCGTTACCAACAACGACATCGACAAGGTTATCCTGGTCGGCGGATCAACAAGAATCCCGGCTGTTCAGGAAGCAGTAAAGAAGATCACAGGCAAAGACCCGTTCAAGGGAATCAACCCTGATGAATGCGTTGCAATCGGTGCTGCTATCCAGGCAGGTATCCTGTCAGGTGACGAAGAGATGAGAAGCGACATTCTGCTTCTGGACGTAACTCCGCTTTCACTGTCCATCGAGACACTGGGCGGCGTAGCAACAAAGCTGATCGAGAGAAACACGACTATTCCTACAAAGAAGAGCCAGATCTTCTCAACAGCGGCAGACAACCAGCCTGCAGTAGACATTCACGTAATGCAGGGTGAGAGAGACATGGCGGCAGGAAACACTACACTCGGAAGATTCCAGCTCACAGGAATTCCGCCTGCTCCACGTGGAGTACCTCAGATCGAGGTTACATTCGATATCGACGCTAACGGTATCGTAAACGTAAGCGCTAAGGATCTGGGAACAGGCAAGTCACAGAACATCACAATCACTTCATCAACCAAGCTGTCCGAGGAAGAGATCAACAAGAAGGTCAAGGAAGCTGAGCAGTTCGCTGAAGAAGACAAGAAGAGAAAAGAAGAAGTCGAAGTCAAGAACCAGGCAGAAACTCTGATCTATGAGACAGAGAAGAACGTCAAGGAACTGGATCAGGCTCTCTCAGAAGAAGAGAAGAACGACATCAACGCTGCAAAGGATGCTCTCCAGAGCGCTCTGAACGCCGGCAACATCGAAGACATCAAGGCAAAGACAGAGGAACTGACTGAGAAGTTCCACACAATCTCAGCCAAGATGTATCAGCAGGCGCAGCAGGCTCAGGGCGGAGCAGGCCCTCAGGCAGGTCCTGGCCCTGACATGAGCGGAATGGGCGGCATGGGCGGTGCCGCAGGCGCTGGCCCGCAGGCTGGTCCTTCCGGAGATGACAACGTAGTTGACGCAGACTTCGAAGTCGTAGACGACGACAACAAAGAATAATAAAAACAAAAAATAATGTAGACAGAGGAAACAGGGGATCCGGCTCATGCCGGGTCTCCTGCAGGCGTAAATAATGGCAGATAAAAGGGATTATTATGAGGTCTTAGGTCTCCAGAAGGGCGCGTCTGATGATGAAATCAAGAAAGCTTTCCGAAAGCTGGCGATGAAGTATCATCCGGACAAAAACCCGGGGGACAAAGAGGCCGAGGAAAAGTTCAAAGAGATAAACGAGGCGTACGCAGTGCTGTCCGATCCTGAACAGAAGTCAAAGTATGACAGATTCGGACACGCGGGCGTGGATCCAAACGCGTTCTCAGGCGGATTCGAAGGCTTCGGCGGCTTCGAGGACATATTCAACATGTTCGGAGGAGCGTTCGGCGGAGGCGGTTTCGGCGGCTTCGGAGGATTCGGCGGCCAGCAGCGCTCAAGAAGCGCGGCGCGCAAAGGCAGCGACATCCAGAAGACGATGACGATAAGCTTTGAGGATGCTGCTTTTGGTACCACCAAGAAGATCAAGCTGACCAAGTACGTCAAGTGCAAGACCTGCGGAGGCACCGGCGCAAGCCCGGGAACTTCCAATGAGCGTTTCACCGTGTCCTGACTGCGGCGGCAGCGGACAGATCAACGAATCGCCTTGTGCGGACTGCGGAGGCACCGGCAGAGTCAGAGACACTGTCAGCATTTCCGTAAACATTCCGGCAGGCGTCGACAACGACTCCGTCATCCCTATCAGAGGCCAGGGTGAGCCGGGAATAAACGGCGGACCGGACGGGGATCTCTACATAGTGCTTAGGGTCAAGAGTCACAAGCTCTTCGAGAGAAAGGGCACAGATCTGTGGCTCGACATCCCGATTTCCTTTGAGCAGGCGGCTCTCGGTGACGAGATCATCGTGCCGACCCTTGAGGAAAAGATCAAGTACAAAGTTCCTGCGGGAACTCAGCCGGGCACAGTGTTCAGACTCAAGGGCAAAGGCATCAAGAGCCTGCGTTCAAACCGCAAGGGTGACCTTTACGTAAAGGTCTATCTGGAGGTACCGACTAAGCTTAACAAGGCCCAGAAGAAGGCCATTCAGGAAATGGGCAAGACAGTCTCCGATGAGTGTTACTCAAAGAAGACCGGATTCATGAATTCGATCAAGGAGTTTTTCTCGTGAGATACATACAGATAAAAATACACGCAAGCAGACAGGGGATCGAGGCGGTAACGCCGATCCTCTTCTCATATGGAGTGACCGGTTATTCAGTGGACGATCCGGCGGACTTCGAAGGCATACTCAACAAGAAGGAAGAATACGAGTGGGACTATGTGGACCAGGGACTTCTCGACGCGCACATGGGCAAAAGCGCCGGACGCGAGCCGGTCCTGACCGCCTGGCTCGAGGATACTGACGAAAACCGCGAGACAGTCCAGAGCATAAAGATAGACATTCTGAAGCTCAAGGCCGAGGAGCAGTACCACACCTTCGGCGCTGACGCGGACTTCGGGCGCCTATACGTCGAGACTGAAACCGTGGATGACGAGGCCTGGAAGGACAAGTGGAAGGAGAACTTCAAACCGTCCAAGATCACCGACCGCATCGTAGTCAAGCCGACCTGGGAGCCTTATGATGCAAAAGCAGGAGAGCTTGTCCTTGAAATCGACCCGGGTACTGCCTTTGGGACAGGAACACATGAGACGACCAGCCTTTGCATGAAGCTGCTCGAGAAGTACGCTGCGGATGGCGAAGCGGCTGTCGGCGTTCCCGACTGTCAGAGGGTGATTGATGTCGGCTGCGGATCGGGAATTCTCTCGGTTGCGGCGGCTCTGCTGGGGTGCAGATACGTGCTCGGAACCGAAATTGATTCGGAAGCGGTTCACATTGCCCGTGAAAACGTGGAATTGAATG
>CADAHK010000138.1 GCA_902787725.1 uncultured Eubacteriales bacterium
ACCGGCTTGATTACGTGCTCGATGAGGTCGGCCTTGATCTGCTCCTGTGTAGCATTCGGATTGTGCTGCGTCGAGATGAGGACCGTGTCGATTCTCTTGACCTTGTCGTCGTCGTACTCGACTGTGACCTGAGTCTTTCCATCCGGTCTGAGATAGTCGAGAGTGCCGTCCTTTCTCACTTCCGCCAGTCTCCTTGCCAGCTTGTGAGCCAGCGAAATAGGCATCGGCATGAGCTCAGGAGTCTCGTTGCAGGCGAATCCGAACATGAGGCCCTGGTCTCCGGCGCCTATGTCGTGCTCTGAGTTGGTGCTCTCGTTAACTCCCAGAGCAATATCCGGGGACTGTTCATCTATTGAAGTCATGATCGCGCATGAGTATCCGTCAAAGCCGTACTTGGCTCTGTCGTATCCTATGTCGACGATGACCTGTCTCGCGATTTTAGGTATGTCAACGTAACACTCTGTAGTTATCTCGCCCATTATCATGGCGTACCCTGTGTTAACGGTGGTCTCTGCCGCAACTCTTCCAACCGGATCCTCTGCCAGAATTGCGTCTACGATAGCATCTGAAATCTGATCGCAGATTTTGTCCGGATGGCCTTCAGTTACCGATTCTGATGTGAATAATCTCTTCATTTCTGTCTCCTTTTTCTGCACAAACGCATACACAGTTATTATAGCACAAATGAACACTTAAATGTGGTATACTTCAAATATGTCAAAGGTTGAATTTACACTCTTACAAGGAGGTCTGAACTCCAGCATACCTGACGCGAAGAAGCGGTTTGTCTCCGGCTATGTGACCAACACGCGCCTCATGGGCGTGCTGGCTCTCTACGCCCACTGGGCTGTTCCGGACGGCGGCGACATCCACCAGTTTTTCTACATAGACTGCGAGGAGGCCGGCCTTGAGACGTGCACTGTCTTCAGGGGCGACTGGAACGTGGACATGGAGCTTGCCCAGCAGGCTCTCGTGGGCGGCCTCGGAGCCGAGAGGATTCCCCTCACGGCAAACACTTTCCGCTGGCTGATTAATCACTGGAAGGAGTTCAACATAAAAAACGGCCTCCCTCTTCCCGCCAACAGAGACGCCTATGAATTCATTTTCGAAAAGGCGCCGAAGCTGAGCCGCGACGAGGAAGCCGCCCTGATGGAGAAGATATGCGGAGAGGTTACAAGCGACTTTCAGGTCGTCAACTACTTCCTGATGAGATGCGTCGGCAACGACGAGCCGGGAGCGGCGTATCTGGCTGAGGACGGGGTGCCTTTGGACATGTTCTCGAATTACAGCAAAGCCACATTCTGCAAAAACACCATCGACCCTTCAGGACGTCCTCACGAATACATCAGCGAATCTCTCATCGAGATGGACGGCAAGTACGAGACGATCATTACCAAGATCCGCGTAAGGGATCTCAGGGTATCGAGGTTTGAGTTCTGCAATCAGAACCCGGTAACCGCCACGGAGGCGGCTCTCATGCTGCGCAAGACCGAATTCGCGACGGTGTACGAGGTACTTATGGAAGATGAGGACATGGAAGACAATCTCGGCGAGTTCGTCCTGACCATGAACACGGTGATGACGACCCATCCTAATGGCCGTCTCTTCATGGCCTTCAAGCCTACCAACGACCACGTGGGCGAACGCGTCTTCATGCTCAGCAACGATGTCAAGGGAGTCTACTTCCTGACCAACTACGGCCAGCTGATAGTCGTGGCCTACAGCCAGGAGGACATACTTGAGCTTGAGCGCGGCCTCGCAACGGGCCCTCTGAAATCCTATCTCATGATGACAGGCCAGTACGAACTTTTGGATCCCGTCCTGTTTGAGTTCATCAACAGCGACTACGTCGACTTCCAGTCCTTCATCGAACCGGAAGACTAAAAAATCCCGGCAGCCAGTTAGCAACCGGGATTCTTTTATTTTTTGAAATTATCTGCCGAAGTATTTGACGGCGGATTCGAACATCTTCATGTCGTATACGCCGGATACGTTCTTGTAGAGGCCGTAGCCCGTTCTCTCGGCGTGGCCCATCTTGCCGAACACGCGGCCGTCCGGTGAGGTCATGCCTTCGATGGCGTATACGGAGCCGTTAGGGTTGAACCTGATGTCGTCCGATGGCTTGCCGTCGAAGTCGACGTACTGGGTCGCGATCTGTCCGTTCGCAGCGAGCTCCCTGAGCAGCCCCTCGTCGGCCAGAAGTCTTCCTTCGCCGTGGGATACAGGAACCGTGAAGATATCTCCGACCTTAGTCGCGGCCAGCCAAGGTGATTTGTCTGACGCGATTCTGATTCTTACAAGACGCGACTGGTGGCGTCCTATCTCGTTGAGAGTCAGAGTCGGACATGATTCGTCGGTGTCGATGATCTTTCCATACGGCACGAGACCCAGCTTGATGAGAGCCTGGAATCCGTTGCATATTCCGCACATCAGTCCGCCGCGTTTGTCGAGCATGTCAGTGACCGCTTCCTTAACCGCAGGGTTTCTGAAGAACGCCGTGATGAACTTTCCTGAGCCGTCCGGTTCGTCGCCGCCTGAGAATCCGCCCGGAATGAATACCATCTGAGCCTCGCCCAGCGCTGCCGCGAATTCATCAACAGACTTGCTGATGGCTTCCGCGGTCATGTTTCTGACGACGATGATCTGCGGATCCGCTCCGGCTGCCGCCATGGCTCTGGCCGAATCGTATTCGCAGTTGGTCCCCGGGAACGCAGGGATGAGAACCTTCGGCTTCGCAGTGAGAACAGCAGGTGTTCCGTCAGCCGCAACCGCTCCTGACGCAAAGGCAGGACCGCCCTTGTAATCCAGATCAGGAATGTCCTGATGCTTTGTCTCTATGTTGCAAGGGTATACCGGCTCGAGAACATCCTCGTATATTTTGAGGAGCTCCGCCAGATCAACCTTATCCGCGCCGCAGGTGATGGCGCCGTCATCTGTCGTCTCACCGAGGAGAACGCAATCCGCGCCGCAGTGTTCGTCAGCGCCGCACGCGTGGCCTTCACATCCCTTCGTGTCGATTTCGAGAATGAATGACCCATAAGAGTAACCGAAGAGTCCCTTCATGTCGCCGGCAAAAGCGTCGTCATATTTGAATCCGATCATGTTTCCGAAGCACATCTTCATGATGGCTTCAGCGATGCCGCCGTGTCCCGGAACGTAAGCCGCGCAAACTCTGCCGGCGTCCGCATGTCTCTTCACCGCTTCAAAGATATTCTTCAGGGACTCTATTTCAGGCAGTCCATCCTTGTTCAGCGCAGGTCTGAACAGCAGGACCTTGTGGCCTTTGCCCTTGAATTCGTTTGTGATTATATCGTCCACGCCCGCCGTCGTGACCGCGAAG
>CADAHK010000139.1 GCA_902787725.1 uncultured Eubacteriales bacterium
CATCGACATCAATAATCCGCGCATTGTTAAGATAAAAGACACACTCCATCTCTCGGAGATTGAGGTTTCAGAGAACATGCTCGGCATGTGCTCTGACGAAGGAGTTATTAATACATGACCACTCAGGGGAACAGCATAATAAAAGCACATATTCTGATGATTTTTCTCGTCATGCTGTGGGGATTCGACTACGTCGTAGCCAAGTTCGGCATGTACGATCTGACACCGACATGTCTGCTCTTCATGAGAGTATCCATCGGCGCGATAGTTCTCGGCATCATCAAATTAGTCCGCAGGGACATGAGCCTGATAAAAAAGAGGGATATTCCTATACTCATCGCATGTTCGATGTTCGGTGAGATTCTTTACTTTGAGTGCGAGTTCAACGCCATGACATACCTGCCGGTGTCGCTGCTGACAATACTTCTTGCTTTTGTACCGGCGCTTTCCGTAGTGATTGAGAGAGTGGTCTTTAAGAGAAAGGCCAACGTCAAAATCATTATAGGAATCATATTCTGTATTGTGGGAATTGTATTTGTCATCGGCGCCGATTTCAGCATTCTCTTTGAAGGAAGAATGATCGGTTACCTCATAGCTTTTGGTGCGGTCATCTGCTGGAATGTATTTAACTTTCTCACAGCGGAACTTGATGAGTATGATTCCATCAGCCTTGCGTTCATGCAGCTGCTGTGCGCAGGACTGATTCTTGCGCCTTTCGCTCTGCACAGCATGCCGGCTCCCGAACAGTGGGACGGTTCGCTGCTGATAATAGTGCTGTACATGGGAGTTGTTAACGCGGCGCTCGGATTCGTGATATACGTTTACGCCATCAAAGTCATTGGACCTACGCCGGCAGCGGTTTATTCAGATTTCATGCCTGTCACTTCAGCCATCTGCGGAGTGATTTTTCTCCACGAAACCATTACGCCGCTGCAGATTGCAGGCGGCATTATCGTAGTCGCTGCCGGATACGTTGTCATCAGAGAAAAAGGCAAACTTGATGAACAGCGACAGGGGATGAACAACGACAATGTTTGTGATATAATTCAATCAGATAAAAGCTAATTCTTGCAGAAAGGAATGATAAATCATGTACGAAACACTGAAATACGAAGTAAAAGACGGAATCGCTTATATCACAGTCTGCAGACCGGAGGCGCTTAACGCACTCAACAGCAAGGTAATTGCGGAACTGTATGACGCTTTTGCAGAATTCGATGCTGACGCGGATGCCAGAGTAGCAATTCTGACAGGTGACGGAAGATCATTCGTTGCCGGCGCTGACATCGGTGAGATGGCAGGATTCAATACTCTTGAGGCCAGAGAATTTGCAAAGGCAGGACACAGGACGATGAACTTCATCGAGAATGTAAGCAAGCCTGTAATAGCTGCTGTAAACGGATTCGCTCTCGGCGGCGGATGTGAACTGTCAATGGCATGCGACATCAGAATCGCTTCCTCGAAGGCCAAGTTCGGACAGCCTGAAGTCGGTCTGGGACTCATACCTGGATTTGGCGGAACTCAGAGACTGTCAAGACTGGTAGGAAAGGGCATGGCCAAGTATCTGATTTACACTGCTGAGGTCATCGGCGCTGAAGAGGCGGGACGCATCGGACTGGTTGAGAAGGTTGTTGAACCGGACGAACTGATGCCGACATGCGAAGCAGTCGCCAAGACGATCATGAGCAAGGCTCCGATAGCTGTAGGTGTAGCTAAGCACGCTATTAACAACGGCTTTGACATGGACATGAAGTCAGCATCAGAGCTTGAGGTGAGCGAGTTCGGCATCTCATTCTCCTCAGAGGATCTGAAAGAGGGAACATCAGCATTCCTGGAGAAGAGAGCGCCTGAATTCAAAAACAAATAAGAATGCAACAAACAAGAGAAAAAAATAGAGGCTGCATATGCAGCCTCTTTTGTTTTTGTTTATAACGCTATTCCAAGCAGTATGGAAGCGGTCAGCAGATAGATGCAGGACGAAACCATGTCTGTCAGCGACGAAATCATCGGTGTCGCCATGAGGGCAGGGTCGACGCCGACTTTCTTGGCCAGCATCGGAAGCATTCCGCCCAGCAGCTTCGCGAATATGATGACCATGATCATCGACAGAGCTACTGTCAGAGCGATGAGAGGGGACTGACCGTCTACCAGGACTATCTTGAGGAAGTTGAACACGCTGAGCACTATTCCCAGGATGATGCTGACGCGAAGTTCCTTCCACAGGATTTTGCCGACATCTTTCAAGTCAACTTCGTCGACGGAAAGACCACGGATTATCAGCGTCGCCGCCTGGGTTCCCGTATTACCGCCTGTTCCCATGAGGAGCGGCAGATAAGCGACCAGTATGATGACCTGCGAGAGGACTTCCTCGAACTGAGCGATAAGCGATCCCGTTATCATGAGCATTACGGTCATGAACAGCAGCCATGGAAGCCTGTTTCTTACATGTCTGAAAACGCCTATGTCCAGATATTTGTCGTCAGGTTCATTACCGACGATACCACCCATACGCTCGATATCCTCGGTAGCTTCTTCTTCGATAACCTCCATGATATCGTCGACTGTTACGATACCTACCAGTCTGTTTTCGTTATCCACAACCGGAACGGCCAGGAAGCCGTACTTTTTGAACACCTCTGCAACTTCTTCCTGATCGTCATATACATTTACGTATACGTAATCCTTATGCATGAGGTCGGATACGAGAACGTCATCATCGGACGATACCAGTGCGCTGAGGGAAACGATTCCTTCAAGCTCTCTGCCGCCGTGCTTGACGTAGCAAGTGTAGACAGTCTCACTGTCCATTCCCTGCTGCTTGATGTGGGCGAGGGCTTCCTTGACTGTCATCGTCTCCTGAAGGCTTATGTAGTCAGGTGTCATCAGACTTCCGGCGCAGTCGTCAGGGTAATTAAGGAAGATGTTGATCAGCCTGCGCTCTTCACGCGGAGTCTGGTCGAGTATCTTGTCAACGATGTTTGCAGGAAGTTCCTCCAGTACGTCGATCTTATCGTCGAAGTCCATCTCATCCATGATGAACGCGATTTCCTTATCGGTTATGCCGTCGATGATCTTGACCTGATCGTCACCTGGAAGATAGGAGAATACCTCAACTGAAACGTTCTTCGGAAGCATGCGGAAGGCGATGATCGCCTTGTCGACGCTAAGTTCATCGAGAATCTCCTCAAAGATTTCCGCTATATCTACTTCGTTATAGCTAAGAAGGAGACTTCTCGTATCAAAATAATCGCCGTTCTGAAGAAGTTCGAGGACTTTTTCTGTATCTTCTTCGAACTGCTGGTTCTTCGTTTCCATGTCGAGAGCCATCTGATCGGA
>CADAHK010000140.1 GCA_902787725.1 uncultured Eubacteriales bacterium
TGTAGAGTATTGTGGCTTGGAAGCGTGGTTCCAGACTTTCGTATGGGGGAGTCGCCGTCGTCCCTTCTTCTCCGTGCCATGCCGACCAGTCGGGAAAACCACCTTCTGCGAGCTCGTACGACTCGACCATTTCCTGAGTAGGAGTTCCATAACCGCCACCAATCTGGTCTATTACCGTAAAATCGCCTCCCGGTGTGTAATAAAAATCGAAATCGTGGCCTCCTACAGTAAGATTGTACTCATATTCAAGTATAGCCTCTGGGTTTCCTTTGTCAGCAGTTACCTTGAAAGACTCAGCATATGAATCGTTAAGCTTATACCCGAGCTCGGCTACCTTATTGGCTGCATCCAAGGAGACTTGCCAGCGTTTAGCATAAAGCATGGCTCTGCTCATGAAGGCGTAGGCAATGCCCTTGTCCAACCTTCCGTTTGCTTCGGCCTGCGTAGGCAGGTTCCCGGCAGCATATTCGAGATCTTTCTGAATGAAATTCCATCCTTCTTCTTCTGTGTTCAGAGCCTTGTCTTTGGTAATCTTCGAGAGATCCTCATCGTAGATTATTACTTCCTTGTAGCGTTTCACTAAGTCGAAGTACAGCCATGCCCTGATGAAACGCATCTCAGCCTCGAAACGAGATTTTGCGGCATCGTTTAAGCCGCTGCCATATCTTTTCAGGTTGTAGATGTTCTCGTTCGTGCGGCGTATCTGATTGTATCGGCTTTCCCAAACGCCCATGTAAACATCGACGTAGCTTGCGGTAAGCGTGGATCCGCCGTATGCAAACTCGCTAGGAATATAACACAGCGAGTTATAATCTCATCTTTGACACTCTGTTTTTGAGAAATCAAGTCCCCAGACCGCTGCAATGGCGATTTGGGGACTTTTGCGTTCTGGAACTTTGTAGCTATACGTACTCCTTTCAGTCCTTTTTCGTGGATTTTTTAGATTCTGCGATTATGGCCTTCATTCTCTGTTTTGAGACGATCTGCGTGTCCGTCCTGAAGCCGGCGGAGCCGTGCAGGTTGTTGGTGACGTCCGTCCGTGTATATGTGGGGACATAGCCTTCTCCGCTCACGGCGAGGAAGTTCATGTCCTGAAGAGTGTCGATTATCTCGGCTGGAGAGAAGCGCTTTCCTCCTCGGTTGACTTTCTTTTCCAGATATTTATATAGCAAAAGAGCCAGGAAGCAGGTGAGGAAGTGAGCCTTGATGCGGTCGTCCCTCCGTAGGAATACCGGCCTTGCCTCGAATTCGGTCTTCGTGATGCGGAAGCAGTCTTCTATGATCCAGCGCCCGCCGTTCACCTTGATGATTTCTGGGGCGGTGTCATCGAGGTCTGTGCAGATGCCGTAGAAGCCGTCGAAGCGCGCCTCCTGGTCTATCATCTCCTGATTGAGCGAGTAGCTGTTGTATTGGGCTGGTTCTCCGTCAATGGTGCGGGATTCGCACTTGATGAAGCGTTTTGGGTCGTTCTGCCCTTTGCCGAGCTTGCCAGCCGCCCCGCGCCTGATGATGCTCTCTGCTCTCGCGGTCTGCTTCCCGCGCGTGTGCCGCAGGTAGTCGCGGTACTTGAACGAGAAGGTGACGATGAGCCTCTGTGACAGTTCCTCTCCGGTCTTGCTGAGCGTCGTCTTTATCCAACGTTCACGGCAAAAGAGTGCGTCTGCATATTCCTGAGGATCCAGTTGGGTTAAGTCATATTCGTTTTCGGACAATCCCGGACCATTCTTTCCCTCAAAGTTGACAATTTTCCATCCTGTCGTCTTCAATGCCCACCCCTGCAAATGTTTTTCAATCTTCTTCAGCGACTGCACCGTGATGAAGGCCCTCTCTCCGACGTGGTCATTCAGCCTGTTCTCATATGAGGCGAGACCTCCGTCCGTGCATACGACCACTTTCGATATGCCGAACTTCTCGCGGAGCTTGTCCTCCAGCGGCTTGAGCGTCGTCGTCTCCGCCGTGTTGCCGGGATTGACGCAGAACGCGAGCGGGATGCCGTCCTTGTCGGTGAAGAGCCCCATCTGGACGATGGGATTGGGACGGTTCTCCTTGGAGTACCCGTACTGGCGCAGGCCGCTTTCCTCCTCGCTCTCGAAGTAGTAGTTGGTGCAGTCGTAGTAGATGACCGAGTCGCTGCGCTTGCCCAGCTTCAGGCTGTTCCTGTAGACGGCCGCCTGGATGTCATCCATCTCCTTCGCCAAAAGCGACAATGCCCTGTAGACCTGATGGATGTCTGCTTTCGGCTGCTCGATGAAGCGCTTCGCGTCCTCCAGGGACGATCGCTTGGAGCCAGGATGCAGCACCCTTGCGTAGAGCAGCATTTGAAGGATGTCGTCCAGGTCATATTCGTTCCTGTGCTTCTTCTCTATCTTCTTGCAGATCTTATCCAGCCCTAACTCGTGATATACTTTCTGAAGGAACAGGTAGCCGCCGTTGAAGCAGCGCTGTTCGTTCTTCTTGACCAGGGCGCTCTGGGAGAACTTTACGACCACGTCCCTGCGGAGCTCCTTGTCCGCCTTGGTCAGCCCCCTGATGTACTCTTTGACCGCTTCCATCGTATTCTCCTTCCCGAACCTTGCCTCAATCTCCCCGATGCTCCCCAGGCGCTCCACCGTCCTCGTTGAGCTCTTCCCGGACTCCGTCCTATAGGACTTCTGTACGTAGTAAAGCGTGGCGTTTTTAGACTTGCTGACAGTTAGTTTCATATAATATAACCATATATAGCTACAAATATAGAAATAAAATTTGACAAAAAAAAGACTTTTACGAAAAAGTCTATCAATTATTTGCGAATATTTTTAATTCAAGAAAGTGTCAAACTTCCGGTCATTTTTGCCACCCTTTTTTGTTTCAATGGCAATTTATTTCTACTTTTGTAAACTCTAAATTGCTTTATTCTCATTTGGATATGAAATACATTGCTGACAGATTGAAAACATCAATATTCCTTGTTTTGTGTCTCACAATCGTTATGGTGACGCTGGCTTCCTGCTCCGACAATAATGCCGAAGATCCGGATCTGAAGCGATTCAAAAATCGATTCTGCGGAGACTATCAATATTCTTCAGCCATCTGGACAGGAGGCAACATAGATTTGGATGGTGACGGAACTGGTCACAAAAATCTGGATGAAGAATTCCGAGGATGCAGTGGGTATGATACAAAGTCGGCCAGTGCGGAAGTGACTTATGATGATTCAGAAGAGACATTTAGAGTTAGTGCCAAGGTTCCTTTTTACGCAGCCAATGAGTCAGATGGGAAGATTGTTCCAGAAGGGATAATTTACGAGAACTTTACTTTTAAAGTTCAATGGATGGACGATGGGCAAGAA
>CADAHK010000141.1:0-3275 GCA_902787725.1 uncultured Eubacteriales bacterium
GATCCGTCAGCTGAGAATCACTCTTGAGGATATGGTTGTTGAGGAAATCAAGAAACGTATCCAGAAGCAGAGAGACATGCTCGCCGCAACGGTTGAGATGGAAGAGATTATCACTGACGCGATTAAACTCAGATATCAGAAGGAATGGGATCTCGTTAAAGAAGATATTGAAAGGAAGAAGCGCGCGCTCGAAGAGGAGAAAGCTCTGATCGACGAACGCCTGAATCGCCGTAAGCAGGCAGAAGATGAAGCAAAGAAATACGAAGAGCTTCGCGAGTATCGTTCTCAGCTCGCTCTGATCCAGATGGACCCGACGCGAACCAGAGACGCGGCACAGCTTCGTAACAAAATCTCGGAACTCGAAAGTGAGATTTCATGGGATCTTGCCGAACGTGAAGCCGAAGCGGCGAAGGATGATATTCAGGAAAACATTGACGCATATACTGAATACGTTGAAGCCGGAGACGAGTCTCTTGCCAAGTTCCTTGAGGACAGCAACAATTTCACCGGCGAAGTAAACTCTGTTTTAAGATCTTCGCATGATGATCTCATCGCATGGTTGAAGAACAACGTTGAAGAGTACAGCAACTCTCTTGCCGAACAACAGGAGCAGATGGTGACTTCCTGGGATGACACGTACAAACAGATGTACGGCATTGTCGATACATACTGGGACGAAGTCAACGAGATTCTTTCCAGCAAGGAAGCATTCCTTACCTTCATGGAAATGTCTGACGACTTCGTGAACGCGTCTGAGACTATGAAGGAATCCATGCTTTACCAGTGGAACGAAGCGTTCGACGGATTACAGAGAGCGCTGAAGGACACGCACGAGTTTGTTCATGAAGAGCTTGCGGGTATCACTGCCGAGATTGCCAGTGTGAATGCGGCGGCAAACAGCACATCTTCCAAGAATGGAGGAGGTGGTGGTGGCGGACGCGGCGGTTCCAATAAAGGAAACGGGAACGGTTCCAATAACGCAAATGGTGGTAATATTTACTATGGAGTTACTACTGCCGGAGGTCAGCAGGCATCCGCGGCTTTGACCAGAGCCGCAGCGGCATCTCAGGCGGCAACAGCTATTCTTGCGGCCGGACAAGGCCCGTTGGCGTTTGATGTAACTACCGAACGTCCTGAATGGTACGTCTGGAAAAACGGTAATACTGTGTATGGGCCTGCTACAAAAGAAGGCGCTGAAAGGTATGCCAAGTATAATGGCGGTACTGTTTCCAAGACACGACCTGCCTTAACCGCTCAAGAAGCTCGTCAGGGCATGCTGGATCTCACAGGCCAGTCTACTTTGTACGGCGCAGTTCGTACTATGACGAACACCAATATGTTTAACCTTACCAATACGAACAACAACCGTACTGAGCGTCACGCTACAGGTGGTCTGGCAAGTTACAGTGGTTTCCACTGGCTTGAAGAAGGCGAAGGTGTTACCGATCCTGAACTGACGCAGTACATTAAGATGGCTGACAGAGATCATAGTCTGGATATGCTGAAGAGCATGTTCGAGTCTATGCGCTACGTCAGTGTAAATCCGCTTTTGTCGAATGTGGTTACGCCTGACAATGAAGCGAGAGCTATGAATGTCGGCGACATTGACATTACTATAAACGTTGCGTCCATGAATGACGATGCTGACATTGAGGATCTTTCCACCAAGCTCGGCGAACAGTTCGTAAAGGAACTCTCCAAGAAAGGATATATGACAGGAAACTACGCATTCTAATACTTAAAGGGAGCTGCTGGCGATCAGTGGCTCCCTTTGATCATATTGATAAGAAGGTGAGATCATGCAGGGAGGATTCGAGTTTGATGGCGTAGACATTGACTTGCTAGGTCTCAAATATGTCCCCGACACAAAAACGATGTATCCTTACAAACCAACTTCTGCAACGCTCGAAGAGCAGAAGTTCAACGCACATGACGGCGGGTTTCTGTATGGTAGCACTCGACAGCCGAAAGATTTTACACTCCGCGTCGCATTTGAAGACAATCGGATAGATGATGGATTATTGTACGACGTTTATCGCGTTTTTCAGGTGGGTAAATCAGGCAGACTTGTGTTCAAGCGCAGGCCATGGATATGGTACTACGCAACCATTACCCAGATTAACCCAGACCAGATTCTTACACCTTACAGCGGACTCCTGACGATTACGGCACGAGCATATTACCCGTTCGGCAGGAGCGACGCAAAATGTATTGACGACCTCAGTATTCACAGCGAACGCCTGATGGCAAACTCAGGCATGCTCATGATTGACCCGACGCATGTCACGCAGACGATTGATAATTCGCATCTGCTGACATCGGCTGGTACGTACTGGTATCTGTACAACCCCGGCTCAGAGAATGCACATGTCGCAGTGGAGATCGCTGGGGATACAACGGTCAAAGGTGTAACGATCCGTAACTTGACGACAGACAAGGAAATGAAGGTTCGCGGCCTGACAAAGGCTGTGACCACAAACGCAGGTAAGTATCTTGTAGTGGACGGACTGAATGGCAAGACTGTTCTGACGAACGGGAGCACCGCGACCCAGAGCTTCCTGTACCATGATCATGGTTTTCTGGAATTGGTTCCAGGGCATCCGCAGAGAAATATCATGCTGACTGTGAAAAGCAGTACAAGAGTCGAAAGCTCCACACTGTTTGAGTTCGACAGCAGTATGGTGAATAAGTGGCTTGTGGACGACAACGGATATACGGCCATGATTACTGCTGTGCCTGAAAGCGGTTATGCTACTGTCCAGTTCTTCGGCAGAGTTCCTGACGCGAACTATGGCGGCAACTTCTCGCTGGTTACCATGAACAGGATTGCCATTGAAGGAAGTGGCTTCAGCCTCTCAAAAGTAAATTTTGTATATAAACCGACATTCTCGTAAAGGTTGTGATGAAGTATGATGATTGATAATCGCAGCCTTGTCCTTGATATCTATGATTACGCAGGCAACAAGGTCTGCCCTCTGTACGATTCGTCGCTTGATATCTCAGGGCAGGCTGTGTCCGTAATGGTAACAACGGAACGGAATGGTTGGAAGGAAATCTCATTCTCTTTGCCTGGAGTGTGCGCAACCGAAGAAGGTGTTGTTCCCAACTTCCGTCTGGATTATCTGAAGAATGATTACCGCATCCGCGCATTGTTTATCGGTGAAAAAGAGACGATTGACTGGTACATCCTTTCCGAACAACAGATCAAGCATGACGGGAAATCCAAGTCTGCGAGCGTTGTCGCAGGACATATCTCCCAGACATTAAAAACGAAA
>CADAHK010000141.1:3332-3938 GCA_902787725.1 uncultured Eubacteriales bacterium
ATCAAAGTGATCCTTGCCGGTACTGGCTGGACTCCTGGAAATATCGCTACGTTCTACGAGAAGGATAAGAAAACGATCAAGAAGCGCAGTCTTGTCGCGGCAGAAAAGCAGGGCGCATTCAAGCTCATCTCTGCTGTCTGCGATCTCTTTGATGCCAAGCCTGTGTACAACGGCGATAAAACTGTGGACATTGTGCCTATGAACCCGTTCGTAGCGCCGGAGAATGGTGAACTTCCGGCAGTCCAGGATGACCATGTTCTGGAGCTTCATTACGGACACGAACTGAAGAACGTGTCGCGTAAGCTCAACTCTGAGAACCTTCTCACAGCATTGTTTCCTCGCGGAGCATGGGGCGATAACGTTAACGGCTACTGCGGCATCGAAGAATGCAAGCATAAGGAATACACTTATACTGCGCCGTCGAACGGAAGCTATGCAAGGTTTATCATAACTGATAATGAAGGCAATGAATCGAATCGCTGGTTCACGCCTTCTGGAAATATATCAGGACATACATTCCGCTTTATTGACTATGACCCTGCTTCGAACATGATGATCTGGGACGTAACAGCGTCCAAGGCTTACCGCGTATCCAAAGAGCAGGAT
>CADAHK010000142.1 GCA_902787725.1 uncultured Eubacteriales bacterium
CATCGCCGGCGTACTGGCCATGGAGCCGGAGGTGCTGGTGCTCGACGAGCCGACGGCGGGACTTAATCCTAAGGCGCACTTTGACATTCTGAACATGGTGCAGGACATACACCTAAGAGAGCACAACATTACAATATTCGTTTCCCACAACATGAACGACATCGCCAGGATGTCGGATCAGGTTCTCGTGATACACAAAGGCAGGCTGGTCATGAACGGAACGCCGGCCGAGGTCTTCGCGCGGGAAGAAGAGCTTAAGTCCATGGGACTTGCTCTGCCTGACGCGACAGAGATAGTATCGCAGCTGAGAAGGGAAGGAATGGATCTTCCACAGAACTGCCTGACGGTTGATCAGGCGGCGGAAGCCATAGCAGCGGTGTTTGGAAAATGATAAGAGACATCACACTTGGACAATATTATCCGGGCAATTCTGTGATTCACAAGCTGGATCCCAGAGTAAAGATTCTGGCGGCGCTGTTATACATAGTGGCGCTGTTTGTCGTTGACAAGTTTTCCGGCTTCATCGTCGCCATTGTGCTTCTCGAAGCGGTAATAATCATATCCAGGGTTCCCAGAAAGTACATCTGGCGAGGGCTGAAACCTGTGCTGATAATCATAGCCTTCACCCTGATAGTCAACATATTCATGGTGAGGGGTGAAGTGCTTTGGCAGTTCGGCGTGCTGCACATAACGCGTGAAGGACTGCGCACGGCTGCCTTTGTGGGAATAAGACTCGTGCTCCTGATCATCGGCTCATCCATGCTGACGCTGACGACCAGACCTATCGGGCTGACGGACGGAATCGAGGCGCTCCTGTCGCCGTTCAAGAAGATCGGACTTCCGGCCCACGAGCTGGCCATGATGATGACCATAGCCCTGAGGTTCATACCGACACTCCTGGAGGAGACCGATAAGATAATAAAGGCTCAGCAGGCGAGAGGAGCCGATTTTGAGAGCGGCAATATTCTAAGAAGAGCAAAGGCTCTCATTCCGATTCTTGTGCCTCTGTTCATAAGCGCGTTCAGAATCGCCCAGGATCTCGCAATGGCCATGGAAGCGCGCTGCTACGGCGGCGATGTGAAGCGGACGAGGATGAATGCCATGGTGTTCGCGAGGCGCGATCTTATCGCGTCGATTATCTTCTGCGCTTTTCTGGCTTTAATAGTTCTGCAGAGGGTGTTATTATAACTAGCATACGGAAGGCAGATTATCATGAGACAGCGTAAGGCTAAGGACCTTGAGAAAAGACTTGCCGCTTGCGGCAGGCACATTGTAAATAAAGAAGACGGAAGCCTGGATGAATTCTGCTGCGGAGCAGCAGATCTTTATGTTGAGATCGGCTGCGGAAAAGGCCAGTTCATAATCAAGAAGGCCGCCGCTAATCCGGACAGCAGGTTTCTGGCCGTCGAAGGTCAGGAAACGGTGATTCTCAGAGCCGCTGAAAAAGCGATGTGCGTCAGCGGCGAAGCTGAGTGGCCTGAAAATGTCCCCGGCGCGGAGCGCATGGAAGGCATTTCCGCGGAGCTGGACAATCTGAAGTTCATAAACTGTTTTGTGGAGAACATGGCGGATCTGTTCAAAGAGAATCAGCTGTCGGGACTGTATCTGAACTTCTGCGATCCGTGGCCTAAGGCGCGCCACGCAAAGCGCAGACTGACTTACCACAGAAGGCTTCTGGACTATGTATGGGCTCTTAAGGACGGCGGTTTCATCGAGTTCAAGACCGATAATGACGACCTGATGGCTTTCACACTTGAGGAAATAGCTCAGACCGGTGAGCTTTTGCATATAGATGAAATTACGAAATCTCTTCACAGTGAGGAGTGCCATTACGCCGCGAAGGAAACCACTACGGAATATGAGGACAAGTTCGGAGCGTCCGGCAAGAACATAAACTACGTGAGAGTTATTGTTGATAAGGAGAAACAAAGTGACTGAATTTATTTTAGCGAGACAGAACGGAAGAAAGATTCCGCGTGAGGACAGGATCTTCGGAATATCAAACAGAGCCAAAGCGGCCATAGCTGAGAAAGGAAGAGAGAATGTCGTCAACGGAACGATCGGAGCGCTTCTCGATGACGAGGGCCGTCTGGTTGTTCTGAAATCCGTTGACGAGGTGTTCCGCGGACTGGGCCCGAATGATTACGCTGAGTACGCGCCTATAGGAGGCATAGTGCCGTTCAGAGAGGCGGTACAGAAGGCGGCCTTTGGCGAACACTTTCCTGAAGGATATCTGGAGGCAGTTGCGACACCGGGCGGAACAGGATCGCTGAGAAACGTGATCTCGAACTACTCGGAAGCCGGTGACGCTGTGCTGACGACGGACTGGCACTGGGCGCCATATGGAACAATAGCCGGAGAAATCGGCAGAAAGATTGAAGTGTTTGAAATGTTCACAGAGGACGGGCGCTTCAACGTGGAGTCATTCCGCGCAAAGAGCTCAGAACTTCTGGCTGGCCAGAACAGCCTGGTCATCATTCTTAACACTCCGGCCCACAATCCGACGGGGTACTCGCTGACTGTCGACGACTGGGACAAGGTAATCGGGGTTATCAAGGAAGAGGCTGCGTGCGGTAAAGCCATCGCCCTTCTTGTTGACGCGGCTTATATAGACTTTGCTGGAGATGAGGAAGAGTACAGAAGGTTCATGCCGAAGCTGTCTGAGCTTCCTGAAAACGTAATCAGCATTGTTGCCTACAGTCTGAGCAAGACGTTCACTCTTTATGGCGCGCGCTGCGGAGCGATGATATGCGTTGCCAAGACAGCTGAGATCGCTGATGAGTTCAGACGTGTTTCAGAGTATTCATCCCGCGGCTCCTGGTCCAATACAGCCAGAATCGCTCAGGTTATTCTCTCGAGAATCTACAACGATCCTGAGCTTCTTGAGAAGGTGAACAGCGAGCGAAAGAAGTACAGAGACATGCTGGCTGACCGCGGCAGAGCCTTTGGCGAGGCGGCTGCCGAATGCGGGCTTAAGATCGTACCGTATGACGCGGGATTCTTCGTCAGCGTTCCTTGTGACGATCCGGATGCCGCAAGCCGCATGCTGGAAGAGCAGGACGTATACCTCGTACCACTGGCAAAGGGCATACGTGTTTCCGTGGCGTCAATACCTGAATCGGCGTGCAGGAAGATACCGCCGCTTATTAAAGAAGCGATCGAGAAAGGTTGTTGACATATACTGTAATGAATGGTAATATATTCCTGTCACAGAAC
>CADAHK010000143.1 GCA_902787725.1 uncultured Eubacteriales bacterium
CCGAAGGAGAAGAAATTCACAGGATATAAATAGTTTAAAGAACCCGCCTATGATTGGCGGGTTTTTGTGGAGGATACTGATTTGATAAACAAAGCTTTACTGAAGAACCTGTCCAAACAGTACCCGGACATCAAGGCCGCCACTGAAGAGATAGTAAACCTCAGCGCGATACTCAGCCTGCCGAAAGGAACTGAGTATTTTCTGAGCGATCTTCACGGCGAGCATGATGCCTTTGTACACATGCTCAAAAGCGCGTCCGGCGTAATAAGGAACAAAATCGACGACATTCTCGGGCCGACTCTTTCCATAGAGGAGAGAGACGCACTGGCGGCGCTTATTTACAACGCTAGAGCAGAGATGGAACGCCGCAAAAAGAGCGAAGAAGACTTCGATAAATGGTGCATGACGGCCATTAGCCAGCTTACCCAGGTACTCAAGTCCGTAACAAACAAGTACACTCAGTCAAAGGTGCGTAAGAGACTGCCTAAGCAGTACGCGTACATTATCGACGAGCTTCTTCACGCCGATTCAAAGTACAACATGGGCGACTACTACGTGAAGATCGTCGAGACTATAGTAGAGTGCAGGGAGGCCGAGGACTTCATAATTGAGATGACCGAGGTAATAAGCAACCTGGCTGTCGACAGACTTCACATCATCGGAGACATCTGGGACAGAGGCGCCGCGCCTGACAAGATCATGGATTACCTGATGAACTTCCACGATGTTGACTTCCAGTGGGGCAACCACGACATTCTGTGGATGGGCGCCGCCACGGGAAGCTGGGCCTGCATAACCAATGTCCTGAGAATCAACACCAAGTACAACAACTTCGACATGCTCGAGGTAGGATACGGCATCAACCTCAGACCGCTGGCCACAATGGCGAGCAAGATTTACGCGGACGATCCATGCAAGGCATTCTGGCCGAAGACAATAGAACGCAATCAGTACGACCCTGTAGACGATGAACTGGCCGCCAAGATGAACAAGGCCATATCCATCTGCCAGTTCAAGATTGAAGGGCAGAGGATAATGGCGCATCCTGAATACCATCTGGAGAACAGGCTGCTGCTGGACAAAATCGACTATGAGAAGGGAACTATAAAGCTGCCTATCGGAGAATACGAGCTCAACGACAAGAACTTCCCGACCATAGATCCGTCTGATCCGTACAAGCTTACTGACGAGGAATACGCCATGATGGAGGCGCTGGAGCCTGGCTTCACAAAGAACGACAAGCTTCAGAGGCACATCAAGTTTATGTTCACCCACGGCGCGCTCTACACGACCGTAAACGGAAACCTGCTGTATCATGGCTGCATTCCTATGAATGCCGACGGTACGTTCAAGGAGTGCGAGATAGACGGACTGAAACTCAGCGGAAAAGCGTACATGGATTATCTCGACGAAAGTGTGCGTTACGAGTACTTCCATCCTGAGAAATACGAAGAACCGGGCTGGAACGGCGACATAATGTGGTATCTGTGGCTCGGAGCGAACAGCCCGCTCTTCGGAAAAGACCAGATGACGACTCTCGAGAGATGCCTCATCGATGACAAGAAAACGCACAAAGAGCATACGGTGCCTTACTACAAACTCATCGAGCGGCAGGACATCTGCGAGAAGATTCTTCTGGAATTCGGGCTGGATCCGGACAAGTCCATTATTCTTAACGGACACGTTCCTGTAAAGATCAAGGATGGCGAAAGTCCTATCAAGGGCGGCGGAAGACTGTTCATAATCGACGGCGGAATGTCCAAGGCTTACCAGAAGACAACGGGAATAGCAGGGTACACGTTCTTCATAAACTCAAGGTACATGGCTCTGGCCGAACACAAGCCGTACAGTCCTCTGCAGGAGGACGGAACCCAGGTGTTCCACGCGCCTGTGATAAACATTGTCAGAGACATGCCTGCGAGAATGCTGGTAGTCGATACCGACCTTGGAAAGGAACTGCTGCGAGAAAGGGAAGAGCTCAGGGCTCTCGTCGAAGCCTACAGGAATGGTTCCCTGAAGGAGAACTAAAGACAGCAAGAAAATCATAGGCCAAAGGTTAAAATAATCATCAAATCCCCCTTGTATAAAAGGGGGATTTATGTTTTAATTATATTGGTATGATTTGTTATAAAAATAACAAATATGATAAATATTTTAAGGAGGCAATAGAATGAACTTTTCACTGACGAAGGAACAAGAATTCGTAAGAAAAATGGTACGCGACTTTGCCGAGACTGAAGTTGAACCTCTTGCTGCAGACATCGATGCGGAACACAGATTCCCTGAAGAGACTGTAGAAAAGATGGCTCAGTACGGCTTACTTGGCGTTCCATTCCCAACTGAGTATGGTGGAGCAGGCGGAGACCACATCTCCTACGCAATCACTGTTGAAGAGCTCTCAAAGAAGTGCGCATCAACAGGCGTTATCTGCTCAGCACATACTTCACTATGCTGCTGGCCAATCTTCAACTGGGGAACTGAAGAGCAGAGACAGAAGTATCTGCCAGACCTGCTCTCAGGAAAGAAGCTCGGTGCTTTCGGACTGACTGAGCCTAACGCAGGTACAGACGCGTCCGGACAGCAGACAAGAGCTGTCGACGGCGGTGACTGCTGGATCCTCGACGGAGCTAAGGTATTCATCACCAACGGCGGATACGCTGACGTATTCGTAGTAATGGCCATGACTGACAAGTCAAAGGGCAACCACGGTATCAGCTCATTTATCGTAGAGAAGGGCGACCCTGGATTCTCAATCGGAAAGACTGAGGACAAGATGGGTATCTGCGCATCCTCAACTACAGAGCTTATCTTCCAGGGATGCAAGATTCCTAAGGACAGACTCCTCGGCGAAATCGGCGACGGTTTCAAAGTAGCGATGTCAACTCTGGACGGCGGCCGTATCGGTATCGCTTCACAGGCGCTGGGTATCGCTCAGGGAGCTCTCGATGTAACAATCGAGTACATGAAGGCCAGAAAGCAGTTCGGCAAATCACTGTCGAAGTTCCAGGCACTTCAGTTCGTAGTAGCTGATCTTGAAACTCAGATCCAGGCTGCAAGACTTCTGGTTTACAGAGCTGCAGACATGAAAGACAAGCATCTGCCTTACGGACCTGCCGCTGCAATGGCTAAGCTGTTTGCTGCTGAGACTGCAATGCACGTAACCACCAAGTGCGTACAGCTCCACGGTGGATATGGCTACACTAAGGATTATCCGGGTACTTCAGAAGTTCAGAGAATGGTAATCGCTGCATCAGTTCTTGGTAAATAAGCAAATAGGAGGAATTACAAATGGCATTTAATATTATTGTATGTGCAAAGCAGGTTCCTGATACTAACGTTATCAAGATCAACCCTAAGACTGGTACTCTGATCAGAGACGGCGTTCCAAGTATCCTGAACAATGACGATGCCAATGCTCTCGAAGAAGCATTGAAGATAAAAGACAAGTTTGATGACGTACACATCACAGTCATCTCAATGGGACCTCCTCAGGCTAACGATCTTCTGTTCGAATGTATCGCTAAGGGCGCTGACGAAGGTATCCTCGTATCTGACAGAGCTGTAGGCGGATCAGATACATGGGCTACTTCCAACACTCTGGAAGCAGCAGTAAGAAGATGGGTCAAGGACAACGGCGACTACGACCTGATCTTCACTGGCAGACAGGCTATCGACGGAGATACTGCTCAGGTAGGACCGCAGCTGGCTGAAAAGCTGGGACTCCCTCAGGTATCATACGTTGAAGAGTTTGAGATTGCTGACGACAGAAAGACTGTTACAGTAAAGAGACAGCTGGAAGACGGTTATGAACTCATCGAAGTTGAACTCCCTTGCCTGCTGACTACTATCAAAGAGCTGAACACTCCGAGATACATGACAATTGCCGGTATCTATGGCGAGAAGGAAATGAAAGTCTGGAACGCTAAGGATATCGAAGTTGACCTGACTAAGGTAGGTCTTGAAGCATCACCTACAAACGTATTCAGATCATTCACACCTGCTCCTAAGCAGCCGGGCGTCAAAATCGAAGGCGACACTGAGAATGAACAGGCTAAGAACTTACTGATCAAGCTTAAGGGCAAGCACGCAATATAAGAGTAGGAGGGTAATTAAATGGCTATTAACATTATAAAAGAAAAATGTATTGGATGCGGACAGTGCTTCAAGAGCTGCCCTAAGGATGCATTTTATTTCGAACCATACGATGGCAACAAGCTCGGATGTAAGTTCGGTGCTATCGAAGAGAAGAAAGTAGAAGTCCAGGCTGACCTGGGTGACTACAAGCACGTTTGGGTATTCGCAGAGCAGAGAGACGGCAAGCTCATGAACGTAGCTCTGGAGCTCATCGGCGAAGGCCGCAGACTGGCTAAGGAAATCAGTGAAGACACTGAAGTATGTGCTGTTCTCATCGGCTCAGAAGAGGATATCGCTCCTCTGGCTGCTGAGTGCTTCAAGTACGGCGCAGAGAAGGTTTACAAGATTGCAAGCCCTCTGCTTCAGCACTACACTACAGATGCATACACTTATGCTCTGAAGGAAGCTATCGACGAGTACAAGCCTGAGATCGTTCTCTACGGCGCTACTCACATCGGCCGTGACTTCGCACCAAGAATCGCTGCTAGATGCAACACTGGTCTGACAGCTGACTGTACAAGACTGGACGTTAAGGTATCAAGCTACATCGAATTCGCTAAGAAGAACACGACTCTCGATACTTCAACTCTGGATCCTAACGATCCTTCAACCGGAATCAAGCAGACTCGTCCTGCATTCGGCGGTAACCTGATGGCTACCATCATCTGCCCGAGAACCAGACCTCAGATGTCAACAGTTCGTCCTGGCGTAATGCAGAAGAGAGAGCCGGTAGAAGGCGCAACAGGCGAGATCATCGATGTTAAGACTTCTGTATCAGAAGACGATATCCACATCAAAATCAAGGACGTTGTTAAGTCCGCTAAGGAAATCGTATCACTGACTGACGCTGACATCATCTGCTCCGGCGGAAGAGGACTCGGCGATCCATCAGGATTCGAGCTCATCAAGGAATTCGCTGACAAGGTTGGCGGAGTTGTAGGTTCATCCCGTGCGGCTGTAGACGCAGGCTGGATCGATCACTCACACCAGGTAGGACAGACAGGAACTACTGTAAAGCCTAAGATCTACTTCGCTTGCGGTATCTCCGGCGCTATCCAGCACCTGGCAGGAATGCAGACTTCAGACTGCATCGTAGCGATCAACAAGGATTCCGACGCTCCTATCTTCGAAGTTGCTGACTTCGGTATCGTAGGCGACCTGTACAAGGTAATCCCTGAGATCATTGCTGAGTGGGACAACGCAGAAGCTCTGTATGACGCTTCAACAAAAGAATAAACTGACAGTGTTAATGAATCACACCTATTAATCAGTTGAAAGTTCAATTAAATATAAAGGGTGTCACA
>CADAHK010000144.1 GCA_902787725.1 uncultured Eubacteriales bacterium
GTCTGCTCCGTAGCCTTGTAGTATTTGTGCGATATTCCGTGGGTTCCGCAGAATTCAGTTATCGCGTTCCACGCCGTCTCGCTGTGTCCGCCGTCCATGACGAGGCTGTCGTCGGTGACGAGGGCTATTTCGTATTTTACGTTCTCCTCGGGAAGAGCGTCCTCTTCGTTTCCGCATCCCGCGAGCAGCGCCGTCAGCGCAAAAGCAGCAATGCCGCATATGAGAGCGGCCAGGGCTCTCCTCGTTGTTGATTTCTTCATCATTTGTTCTCCTCCCGATAAATCTCCGGTCTTCTGTGTTTAAGCAAAGGCAGCTGCCCTCTTATTTTATCCACGTAATCTAAATCTATGTCGCCATAAAGCACGCATTCCTTCTCATCCGCGTGGGCTATGAACTCGGACCACGGATCCGCTATGCACGAATTTCCGTAGGCCTTGAATATGCCGTCCTCAACCTGCGCCGGAGCGCACGCCGCGAAGTACACCTGGCTGTCCATGGCTCTGACCTGCATGAGCTTGTCCCAGTGGGCCGGCCCTGTAGTAGTGTTGAACGCCGCAGGCAGAACGATTAGTTTAGCGCCCTGCAGAGCCATCTTCATGCTCAGGTCAGGGAAGCGCACATCGTAGCAGATTGCTACGCCTATCCTGCAGAACTCCGTATCTATCACTGTAACCTCGTCCCCCGCCGTCAGCGTATCGGATTCCATGAATCTGAAGACGCCGACATCAACGTCGAAGAGGTGAACCTTCCTGTGTCTGCCGAGAAGCTCGCCTTCCCTGCCGAAGCAGAAGCAGGTGTTGTAGACTTTGCCGTCCTCAAGCTCCGCGATGGTCCCGCCGATCAGGTACACGTTCAGTTCCTTCGCAATCTCTGACATGAACTGAACGCACCTGCCGTCCGCCGGTTCGGCGAACTTCCTGAAGTAGTCGTTGGAGTACGGACAGTTCCACATCTCAGGAAGCGCAATCACCTGTGCGCCGTTTGCGGCAGCCTCCCGAATGTATCTGTCTGCCTTTGCGATATTCGCCTCTTTGTCAGGCGAACCACCGATCTGGCACAACGCTAATCTGAACATTTCATGACCTCCAGAAACTCTCTTGTCATTCTGCCCGTCAGTCCCCAGATGATGCGTCCGTTCACATCAAAAACAGGCACAGGCGCACGGCCGTCTTTCCATTTATACGCTTCTCCGCTGGTGACTCTGTCGTACGGGAAATTCTCCACCGGAACCTCCTTCAGCGGATTCCAGTACATTTCGCACTCCGTGTTCATCAGGTCCTCAAGAGGCACCGTGAACACCTCAGCCACCTCAACTCTGCTTATGTTCATTCGCGCAAAGGCAGCCTCATCCATTATTCCGACAAAGGTGTGGATCTGAGATCCCGCCCTGGTGCAAATGGTCACCAGCTCAGTCACGATCTCTATGTCGTCTCTGCATATGCCAAGTTCCTCCTCGGTCTCCCTGAGGGCCGCCTCTAAAGGAGTCTCGCCCGCTTCGATCTCGCCGCCCGGAAAGCAAACCTCGCCCGGCTGTCTGTCGAGGTCCTTTCCACGGACCTCATAGAGGATCTCCGGTCCTTTGCCGCCGCTGCCGCTGTCGCCGCCGAAGTCGATCACCGGCAGTATCACCGCGAAGTGCCTTGCCCAGTGCTCACCTATCGGGGTATGATTCTTTAGTTTTTTCCTGATATCTTCTGTACGCATCATATCTATCGCCCATTATTTTAAGTAACGACGCCGCCAGGACCAGCAGTATGCCTACGACCGTGTTCCAGAGAATCCTCTCGTGCAGCACGATCACGGCTATGACCGGCGCTATCGCCGGCTTCAGGAAGAACGCGAAGGACCCTGTAGTAGCGTCCGACAGTTCTATGGACCTGAAGAAGCAGTAGTATCCAAGTCCCGTGACCATGACTCCTGTGTAAAGGATTACCGGTATGTTATCAGCGGTCCCGGCTATCACCGGCCGTCCTGTTACAAGCAGTAATATAAGCAGAAATCCCGCTCCAAGCAGGAAGCTTATGCTCGTCTGCGCCATTGGTCCCAGCTTCTGCTGGCTGACTTTGCCCATGACCGTATAAAGCCCGAAGAACATGGCCGCTACTATCATAAGCAGCATGCCGGCCCAGGTGTTCCCCGCCTGCACGTCCCAGAATCTCAGCATGAACGCGATTCCAAGCATCGCCACCGCCAGAATGATCATCTTTCGGCGGTCCATTTTTTCCTCAGTCATGAAGTGCGCGAAAACCATTGTAAAGAAAGGATTCACGCATATGATTACGGATACCGTCGACGCGTTGCAAAGCATGATCGACAGCTGAAACAGACTCATGCTGACTGTGACACCCACGAATCCGACTGCAGCCAGATTCACAATGTCTTTCACGCCGAGCCTGACTTCCCGTTTTTTCATCTGTCCCACCGCAAAAGGCAGAAGTATCACTCCGCCTATCAGAAATCTCAGGAATGTGAGCTGAAAAGGATCCAGGTCGGCCCCGCCGATTTTGCAGGAAACCTCCATTGTGCCGAACAGTAATGCAGTTATGATAACGAATATGTATGCCTTCTTCATCAGTGGTCGTTTCAGTTAAAAATGGCGGTGATACCCACCGCCACTCAATTGCTATTTCTCTAATGACTATATTAGTTCAAAATCTCGCAGCCGTCGAAGTTAACGCCTATCATTTCTTCCTTTTCGGCGCTTACACTTACAACGAAGTCAACGTCATAAAGCTCGGAAATGGCTTTGAGCCTGTCGATGAATTCAGGCAGATCGCCCAGACTTACATCCGCGTGCTTGAGGATGCTGTCTATGAAAATCGTTTCTATGTCGTGATCAGAACTGATAATTCCGTATATGAAGCCGATGTACTCATCGATGTTCGTAATATGCTCGAAGTCCTCCATGCAGATTACTCTGATTCTGTATGAAAGCTCGTACATCAATCTGTGATTCTTGTTGATGAAAATAATGCTGCCGTCGCAGGTCTTGATGTCTTCGTTCGCAAGCTGAATCATTTTGTTAGTCTTGCCGCTTCCTTTATGTCCTATAAGCAATTGCACCATGGCCCTGTCCTCCCGAGA
>CADAHK010000145.1 GCA_902787725.1 uncultured Eubacteriales bacterium
AGCTCCGGGGTGGCCGCGATCTCGCGGGAAATGAAATAGCCGCCCATGTCGGGAGCGAGGATCGCGCCGATGAGCATGGACGGATCAAAAAACAGATGATCCGACAGGGCCATGACCTGATCCGTGTGCCGGCGGATGAATTCCGTGCCGACGGTGCAGATGCTCACGATCGGGATGACCATGACGCCCATGGTATGAAGGCCTGCTTCGAACTGGCCGGCGAGTCCCCACCGGCCGCCGATGGCCTTGTCTATAAATCCGATACATGCAAAAACAAGCATGATGGCGATGAATGCGTTCATGGCTGTATTCTAACATAGAGAAACAAGCCGAGAAGGTCGCTTTTGCATTATTTTTAAAAAAAATCGCATTTACCCCTTGACAAGGTAGGTAAATGATGTTATTCTCCAACTACCAACCAGAGAGGTAGGTAAATAAAAACGAGAGGAGAAAGAGATAATATGTCAGATTACAAATTTGAAACATTACAGTTACACGTAGGTCAGGAGCAGCCGGATCCGGTGACGGACGCACGTGCGGTACCGATCTACGCAACCACGTCCTATGTATTCAAGGACTCAGATCAGGCGGCCGGAAGGTTCGGACTGACAGAAGGGGGAAATATTTACACTCGTCTTATGAATCCTACCTCTGATGTGTTCGAAAAGCGAATAGCGGCTCTCGAGAGCGCGCCGGCGGCCCTCGCCACTGCATCGGGATCAGCGGCGATAACCTACGCGATCCAGAACATCGCGACGGCGGGCGACCACATCGTATCGTCGACAAACCTCTACGGAGGAACGTACAATCTGTTCGCTCACACACTCAAGGATCAGGGAATAGACACGACGTTCGTAGACCCGGCGGATCCGGAGAATTTTGCAAAGGCAATAAAGCCTGAGACGAAGCTGCTCTACGCGGAGACCCTGGGAAATCCTAATTCTGATGTTATCGACATCGAAGCGATCGCGGCGATCGCCCACGAGAACGGAATTCCATTGATTCTGGACAACACATTCGCGACACCGTTCCTGCTCAGACCGATCGAGCACGGCGCGGACATCGTAGTCCACTCAGCCACGAAGTTCATCGGCGGACACGGAACAGTTATGGGAGGTGTTGTGGTCGACGGAGGAAACTTCGACTGGGCGGCAAGCGGCAAGTTCCCGGGATTATCCGAGCCGAACCCTTCATATCACGGAGTCGTGTTCACTGAGGCCTGTGGAAACATCGCCTACATCATGAAACTAAGGACAACTCTCATGAGAGACCAGGGCGCAGCCATTTCACCGTTCAACTCATTCCTGCTTTTGCAGGGTCTCGAAACTCTGTCTCTGAGAGTAGAAAGACATGTGGAGAACACTCTGAATGTGATAGAATATCTAAAGAACCATCCAAAGGTTGAGAGAATCAATCACCCTGCGCTTGAGAGCGGCAGGCAGAAGGAACTGTACGACAAGTACTTCCCGAACGGCGGCGGATCCATATTCACGTTCGATGTAAAAGGCACAGCGGCGGAGGCACGCAAGTTCGCAGAGAGCCTGAAGCTGTTCTCGCTGCTGGCGAACGTAGCGGACGTCAAGAGCCTGGTAATCCACCCGGCGTCGACGACCCACTCACAGATGGACGAAGAGGAGCTGCTGTCAGCCGGTATCAGACCTACAACAGTAAGACTGTCCATCGGAACAGAACATATTGATGATATAATCGCTGACCTCGAGCAGGCATTTGAAGCGATTTAAGAGATAAAGGCAACAGGATAATTTAGAAAGAGCGCGAGCTCAGATTAGGAGGCAAAACAATGGCAAAGATTTATTCATCAGCTTACGAGCTTATAGGAGGTACACCTCTGCTGGAGGTTAAAGGAATAGAAAAGAACGACGGCCTCGAGGCAAGACTTCTCGTCAAACTCGAGTACTTCAACCCGGCGGGATCGGTCAAGGACCGTATCGCAAAGGCAATGATCGAGGACGCTGAGGCAAAGGGCGAACTGAAGGAAGGTTCAGTTATTATCGAGCCGACTTCAGGAAACACAGGTATCGGGCTTGTTGCAGTAGCCGCAGCAAAAGGCTACCGCGCCATCATCGTAATGCCTGAGACAATGAGCGTTGAGAGACGTCTGCTCATGAAGGCGTACGGCGCGGAAATCGTACTCACCGAGGGAGCGAAGGGCATGAAGGGCGCTATCGCAAAGGCAGAGGAGCTGAAGGAAGAGATCCCTGGCGGATTCATTCCTGGCCAGTTCGTAAACCCTGCAAATCCTAAGATCCACTTCGAGACTACAGGTCCTGAGATCTGGGAAGACACTGACGGCGAAGTCGACATCTTCGTAGCGGGCGTCGGCACAGGCGGTACGCTTACAGGAACAGGCTCATTCCTGAAGACAAAGAACCCTGACGTCAAGGTCGTAGCCGTTGAACCGGCGGATTCACCTGTACTGTCAGCAGGCAAGGCGGGTCCGCACAAGATTCAGGGCATAGGCGCGGGATTCGTCCCTGACGTTCTGGACACAGGGGTATATGATGAAATAATACCGGTAGCGAACGAGGATGCCTTTGCGACAGCAAAGCGCATCGGCAAGGAAGACGGAGTGCTCGTGGGCATTTCCTCAGGTGCATCGCTCTGGGCGGCCATCCAGCTGGCAAAGCGTCCGGAGAACAAGGGCAAGACTATCGTCGCTCTGCTGCCTGACACAGGCGAGAGATACCTCTCAACACCGGGATTCGTAGAAGAATAGACCACAACGAGATTCGCAGAAGATCAGACAGAAAGATAGACGGGTAGTTTGTTATGATGGTTTCAACGAGAGGACGCTATGCGCTGCGTGTCATGATCGACATGGCGGAGCACAGCAACGGCGAATATCTGCCGATGAAGGACATATCGGCTCGTCAGCAGATTTCTCTGAAATACATGGAAAAAATAATGCCTATACTTGTAGCCGGAAAGCTTGTTGAAGGCGTGCACGGCAAAGGCGGCGGATACCGTCTTACGCGGGCGCCGGAGGAGTATAAGGTTGGTGAAA
>CADAHK010000146.1 GCA_902787725.1 uncultured Eubacteriales bacterium
GATCGTAGGACTGACAGAAGAGAAGAGAAAAGTCGTCGTAACAGGCGTAGAGATGTTCAGAAAGCTGCTCGACCAGGCACAGACAGGCGACAACATCGGCGCACTGCTGAGAGGCGTACAGAGAACAGAGATCGAAAGAGGCCAGGTACTGGCACATCCGGGAACGATCCATCCGCATACAGAGTTCAAGGGCGAAGTATACGTACTGAAGAAGGAAGAAGGCGGAAGACATACACCGTTCTTCAACGGATACAGACCGCAGTTCTACTTCAGAACAACAGACGTAACAGGCGACCTGACACTGCCGGAAGGCGTAGAGATGTGCATGCCTGGAGATAACATCACGATGCAGATCAAGCTGATCACACCGATCGCGATCGAAGAAGGACTGAGATTCGCTATCAGAGAAGGCGGCAGAACAGTAGGATCCGGCGTTGTAACTGAAGTTATCGAATAATTACAGATTACGCATATAACAAAAAGCGTTGGAGCATAAGCTCCGACGCTTTTTTATTGCTTTTGTCTGCGCTGCTTTTGCAGCAGCATTATTGGGCTGCAGCTGTGTTATTTACTGAACTGGATGGAGTCGCTTCCCAGCTGCTCCTGATTGCTCTTGTTGTAGATTTTGAACGACAGTGTTCCCTCCTGTGCAAACAGCGGAACAGGGTAGGAGAAGCGGGCGTAGCCCTTTGAGCCGGATTTCCAGCCCGTTCCTATCATATCGGTCTGACGTGCTCCCGAAGGCCAGGTCGCATCGTAGTAGATGTCGAGCGTTTCTCCCGGAGGGCCTCCGCTTACGGATACGTGGAAGTATACGGTGTCGGCTCTGCTGGCGGTTCCGATATCGTTGGAATAATCATCCGGACTCAGGTTAGCAACGATATTGAAATGCCAAGCATAGTACTCGTTATATATTTCGTCAACACCTTCATAGCCGATCTCATGAAGTTCGGCGAGATACTTTTCGAATTTTTCACCGCCGTCGGATTTGTGAGATCTCACATATTCATACTTGGCTTTGTTGATTTTGTCGGAAAGGTCGTCGCCGCCCTCGATGGCGGACGCTTTGCCGTAAAACCGCAGCGCGCGCTCATAGCTTTCGCTTTCAAGGCTCTGATCTCCGGCCGTAACATAGCTGTTCCGAAGGAATTCATTCATGTCCTTCGAACAGACAGGAATATTATTCTGTATGCTTTCCGCGGCAGCCTTTGCAGTAGCCGCTGCTTCTTTTTCCATGTTTGGTTTTATGATGTAGAAGTAGGAATAGAGACCTGCTGCCGCTCCGAGGATCACGATGACTGCAATGGCGATGATCAGTTTGGCTTTCGTCGAAAGCTTGTTTTCTTTCACCTCAACGTCAGTATACGAAACATCCATTCCCTCATATTTCCCCGGTTCATCACCAGGCTCATGCAGGAAGAACAGGGCTCTGAGCAGATCACGCTCCAAACCGCAGTTTGAACAGGAGTCACCTTTGTTCAGCTGGCCGCAGGTGCAGTACCAGTGGTCGCCTTGCTCCTTGAACCAGTATTTCGGCTTGGTAGGATTGGATGACATCTTCTCAATGACTTCCTCATAGTTGTCCATGATGTCATCATACTTCTCGTCATTAGGAAGCAAAGGCTGGAGAGCGAAACCGCTGCTCGCAGGTTCACTGCCGTCGCTGTCCTCACCGTCGTAATACTCCTGATCAGGTTCCGGCGCAGGGACGGAGTCAGCGCCGTAGTCCGGCACATAATCCGGCTCTGGTTCTGCAGAGTAATCCGGTTCCTCATACGTGTATTCCGGTTCAGGATCGACCGGGCCGAAGTCGCGGACAGCATTCAGGGCATCGTAACTGTGAGTACGGCTCATCTGCTCACGGCCGTGGGCGTCTTTTTGAAGCCGGGCCATATCTTCCAGATCCGCTGCACTCTGGGTGTTGCGGTTCACCGGCGCTTCACCGCGGTCGTATCCTTCCGAGCCTTTGGTGATTTCGTCCAGTTCCCCCTGTGATAAAGTCTCCGTCGAGAACATTTTTTCCCTGAATTTTCTGCCTTTCATACCACTTATATTATAGCAACGGCAAAATCACCAAACAATAAAAGAAACCTTACAATTTGATAAGACTTCCAAGGCCGTCATGGTATAATAAACCCATGGACAATATGAATAAGATGATAATGGAAAACAATACAGAACAGATAACAGAGCGCATAAGGCTTTGGGGAATCGTCCAGGGAGTCGGGTTCCGGCCTTTTGTTGCAAAGATTGCGGACAGGCTGTCCATGAAGGGCGAAGTGCTGAACATCGGAGGACTTGTCGACATTACCGTAACGGATGCCGAGGAACGGATCAACCGGTTTATTGCGACTCTCGTTGAAGAGAAACCAGGCCCTTCTGAAATTGTGCATATCAAGAGGCAAAGGCTGCCGCATCAGGAGTTCAGCCAATTCACAATTATAAAGAGTGATGAGGGTGATGACGAGGCCGCTATGATTCCGGCGGACCTTGCGATCTGCCCGGACTGTCTCAGAGAGCTCTATGAAGAAGATAATCCGCGTCATCTGCATCCTTTCATCAGCTGTCAGTTGTGCGGTCCAAGATATACGATTATCGATAGAATCCCTTACGACAGAGACAATACATCGATGATTGATTTTCCGATGTGCGATTTCTGCGAAGGGGAGTATACGGATTTGCATGACCGTCGTCATCACGCTCAGACCATATCCTGTCATACCTGCGGACCGAAGCTGATCTGGAAGGACGCTGACGGGGTCTTTGAATCAGATGAGGATAGAAACAGCGATGCAGTGATTCTGGACAAGGCAGCCGGAGTACTGAAAGCCGGCGGAGTCATCGCTTTCAAGTCTGTCGGTGGGTACAATCTGGTGGCGGATCCTTTTAACGACGATGCCGTCGCAAAGCTCAGAGAAATCAAAGACAGAGAGAACAAACCATTTGCCGTGATGTTCCGCAGTATTGACGAAATACGGGAATACTGCAATGTGAACG
>CADAHK010000147.1 GCA_902787725.1 uncultured Eubacteriales bacterium
AAATTTTTTGTAAAAAAATAATCCCTTGCAAATAGCGTATATAAGAAATATAATCGGTTACTGTAATGAAAGATTATCATTCGGCAGAGATTATTATTCATTCCGCCCGGAGCATTTCAGAGGCGGAGAAAGGATTATAGATGGCATCATCAGCAAAAACACTGGTAATAGTTGAGTCGCCTTCCAAGGCGAAGACAATAGGCAAGTTCCTGGGAAGCCGCTACAAGGTTGTGGCGTCAGTAGGTCACGTCAGAGACCTCCCAAAGAGCAAACTTGGCATCGTCCTTCCGGAGGATCTCAAGAAGGACGACAGTCAGGCGGCCGGCACGGAGGCTGCTGCCTTTGACCCTCAGTACATAAACATCCGCGGCAAAGGCGACCTCATCAAGGAACTCAAAAAAGAAGCGAAGAAAGCTTCAAAGATATATCTGGCGACTGACCCGGACCGCGAGGGAGAAGCGATTTCATGGCACCTGGCGTACCTCCTCGGCATCGATGAGAACGCGCCGTGCAGAATAGTATTTAATGAAATCACCGCAAAGGCAGTCAAAGAGGCTGTCAAGAATCCGCGTCCGATCGACCTCAGTCTGGTCGACGCCCAGCAGGCGAGAAGAGTGCTCGACAGACTGGTCGGCTACCTGATCAGCCCGCTGCTCTGGAGAAAGATCACAAGGGGCCTCAGCGCCGGAAGAGTTCAGTCCGCGGCTCTGAAAATCATCTGCGACAGGGAGAAGGAGATTCAGGCATTCGTACCGGAAGAGTTCTGGACGATCGAGACGGACTTTAAAAAAGGAAGAAAGTTCACGGCGAAGCTGGCCACACGCAAAGGCAGCAAGCTGACTCTTGCGAATAAAGAAGAAAGCGACAATGTTCTCGCGGAACTCGAAAAGGGCAGCTACGTCGTCGGAGGAGTAGAGGAAAAAGACAGAATCAGAAAACCGCTTCCTCCGTACACCACGAGTGGACTTCAGCAGGACGCTTCAAACAAGCTGAATTTCTCGACCAGAAAGACGATGATGGTCGCGCAGCAGCTTTACGAAGGCGTTGAGATAAAGAAGATGGGCACAGTCGGTCTTGTTTCGTACATCAGAACCGACTCCGTCAGAATTTCCGATGAGGCGCGCGCGGCGGCCAGAAACTACATTCTGGAGAACTACGGTGAGAACTACTACGGCGGGACTGTCTTTGCGAACAGAAAGAAGGATGTTCAGGACGCCCACGAAGCGATTCGTCCGTCCAACGTTACGCTGACTCCGGACAGCATCAAGGATCAGCTGAGCAAGGACCAGTACAACCTCTACAGACTCATCTGGCAGAGATTCGTATCCAGCCAGATGGCAGCGGCCAAGATCAAGGCTGTTAACGCTGTAATCAACAACGGCGACTACGGATTCAGGGCGACAGGCTCGAAGATCGTCTTCGACGGTTTCCTGAAGGTCGGACAGAGCTCAAAGGGCGACGGTGACGACAAGTGGCTGCCGGATCTGGCTGCAGGCGAGACTCTTCAGCCGACGGATACCAGAGCTGAGCAGAACTTCACTCAGCCGCCGGCAAGATTTACTGAAGCAAGCCTCGTAAAGGATCTCGAGGAGAAGGACATAGGCAGACCGAGCACATACGCGCCTATCGTCGCGACCCTCATGGACCGCAAATACATAAAGAAGGAAAAGAAGAATCTCGTTCCGACGAAGCTGGGCTTTACAGTTACGGACATGATGACGGAAAACTTCAAGGAGATCGTCGACGTTGGCTTTACGGCGAGAATGGAAGACGGTCTTGATGACATAGAGACAAAGGGCATCAGATGGAAGCAGATCGTCGAGGATTACTACAAGATACTGCGCGACGAGCTCGATGAAGCCGACAAGAAGATTCCTAAGATGGAGCAGGAAGTCGAGCTTACCGGAGAGAAGTGTCCACAGTGCGGCAAGGATCTGGCGATCAAGCACAGCCGCTTCGGAACATTCATCGGATGCACCGGTTATCCGGAGTGCAAGTTCACCAAGCCGATCGTCAAGAAGATCGATGTCAAGTGCCCGACATGCGGAGGCGACATAATAATAAGAAGAGGAAAATCCGGAAAGATGTTCTACGGATGTTCCAATTATCCTTCATGCAACCAGGTCTACTGGGACAAACCGTCAGGAAAACTCTGCCCTGAATGCGGCAGCATGCTCGTTGAAAAGAAGAGCAAGGACGGCGGTCTGGTGTGCTCAAATAAGGAATGCAATTACAAAGAATAGCGTATATAATGGGGACAAGGAGGTTGAAACAATGGGACAGTTTCATGCGACAACAATATGCGCAGTAAAGAGAGGCGATGAAGTCTGCATAGGCGGCGACGGCCAGGTTACAATGGGCGAAACAGCCATCATGAAGAACGGCGCCAAGAAGGTTAAGAAGATATACAAGAACACAGTGCTTTCAGGCTTTGCGGGTTCAGTTGCTGACGCTTTCTCCCTTACGGAGAAGTTCGAGAGCAAGCTGGATGAGCACGGCGGAAACCTGAAGAGAGCCGCTGTTGCCCTTGCGAATCTCTGGAGATCTGACAAGGCGGTCAGAAATCTTGAGGCGCTCATGATAGTTGCCGACAAGGATGACCTTCTGGTCATTTCCGGTACAGGTGAGGTTATCGTGCCTGACCAGCCTTTTGTTGCGATAGGATCAGGCGGAAACTACGCCTACGCCGCTGCGCACGCGCTCTACAACAACACCGAACTGAGCGCTGAGGAAATCGTGAGAAAATCACTGGAGATTGCGTCAAACATTTGCGTTTACACGAATGACCACATCTCTATCGAGAAGTTATAAGGGGAGAGGAACATGGCTAGCAAACTTTATCAGATGACACCTAAGGAAATCGTAGGTGAACTGGACAAATACATTATCGGTCAGGACGAGGCCAAGAAGTCGGTAGCTATCGCCCTGAGAAACAGGTACAGGAGAAGCCTGCTCTCCGA
>CADAHK010000148.1 GCA_902787725.1 uncultured Eubacteriales bacterium
CATCAACGACTGTTTCCTTGCCAGCCGCGACGAGGAGAAGCGTGTGTCCCTGGACCCCGAGCACAGCAAGCACCAGCTGAATACCTATATCCTGCAGAAAGACCATGAGATGCATCCCATCGCCGTCCGCTATTTCCTCTATGACGTGAAACGGTCCATAGAAGAGCGGCTGGTGGGTCTCCGGCCAGAAACAGAGGAACTCCTCAAGCAGATCGATGAGATGTACCAGTCGAACTTCAATGTCATCGATGACAAGAATGATGCCGATGATGAATACAAGGAGAACGCCCAGGAGAAAATGGGCATCGTCTACAGTCATAACAAGGCATTCTACAAGCGTGCCTGGCACAAACTGACAGGGAAGAGCCCCATCCGAGAGTGCAAGGAAGAGTACCTCAAGTTCTCTGGTATCCAGAGCGAGAACATCAAGAAGTTTGCCGAGAGCCGTCTGCTGGTCATGGTCTACGATGGACTGCTGGTTCAGATTAACCGGCTGATTGAAGAGAGCGAGCGTTTCTTCGAGCGTCTGCCCGAAACCTTGAATAAACTGAAGCGCGAAGGAGAAACCATGCTCAACAAGCATGACAACAACATAGAACCTTCTATCGCTTATGTCCTTGCCAGCAGCCAGATTAAGCGCATCATTTATGAGGATGAAGTGAGTAGCTCGGGATCTGTATTCTTCCCAGAGGATATGTCTGCTCAGATCTATCGTACGATGTTTGACGTCACTTTCACGGCTCTGCAGCGCAACAAACGCACTCTTGCCATGAGCGAAGCGCAGAAGGAGGAACTGTGGAAGGCACAAGTGGAGGCGGACTTGAAGATCTTCAGGACTGTCCTGGAGCAGCAGGAGAAGACCCTGAGAAAGGAGTCGCCATACGCAACCATGAATGTTGTTCAGGCGTTGCGTGAGGAAGCCGAACGGACAATCCCGGAGGTCGCTACGGACAGAGAAGCAAAGGTGTTTGCTCATATGAAATCGAGATTAGACGAATTGAAGCAGATGGCAGCTACCCGCGGTGCCGACAATATAGACACCAATTACAACCGGCCTATCAATTCCTGGGGTATTCATCCCGATTGTGTGGCGGAATCCTCTCTGAGTCCCCGTGAGCGTGCCGACCTGTTCGGATTGAGTGATATTTCCACCAATCCGCTGGATGCTGCTTCCCAGGAAGTGAGCCCGCTCTTCAGCAAATATGAGATTATTCGTGCTGATTCCATTAATCAGTTGGAACTCGCCAAGAATTTCAGAGGCTTTGTCGAAACGCCGACCAACGAACTGTCGCAGGGCCGGACGGGTGTTTACTACAAGGCCTACAAGGATCTCCTCGACAGAATCGTTGCTGGCAGTAAGGCCTATTCTCCCCATCTTGACAAGCGTTGGCACCTGCCTTCCTATATGCCGAACATAGGAAAGTCGATGGACGAGACGTTGGACGACATCTTCCGCGCGCTGTATTACGGCCTGTTGTTCGGACGGCTGACCGTGAAGACCCTTGCTGGCGAGGACTACTGGTATGCCATCTCCGCCTCCTCGGATTATATTACGGATCTCAAGGAAAAGAAAATCAGTGTCAAGGGAAAGAGTGTGGCCATGGCCATCAATAATCTGTTCGAATTCGGATTGGCTAATAATCCCAAACTGGTCAGCGACATTCTTAAGTACAGCGCGAAGAAGTGGCAGGCCGCGAAGGACGAGTGGCAGAATGTCGACGAGAAGACTGCCGAGAAGATGAAGCAGCATTCCATCATCAAGCTGATTCGTGAATTTGCTTTCTCGAAGATTTATTCTGCCAGCAGCTGGAGCAACGCCAAATACAACTTCTTCTATGTCCTCAGTGATCAGAATGTCCGGCTGATAGCCAGTCAGCTGACAAAACTGAAGAGGCTGGTATTCAATGGACTGATAGCACAGCTGATAGATGTGTTCGGTTCTTCGGCCGACACGTATGAACTCTGCGAGTATGTCTTCGAAGCTATTCAGGATACTACTTTAAAGGAAGAGGCTATGGCAGTCCTGGAGCAGGCTCACGATAACGGTGATTTCGAACCTAAAGACGCTTGATGATGGCTGCATCGGTTCTTCTGAATTTTGCCAATAGCGTCGACTTCACGCCTACCGATCCCCTGATAGGCCTGGTCAGGACAGGAGCCAGCCTCCTGTCCTACGACCTGCTATCTGTCGAGACGTTTAGCCGGAAAGACAACGACCGGAAAGAGCAAATCCGGAAGAAGGTGGCAGAATTGCGCAATATCCTTGAGGACCGCAGCCTCTCGGCTGCCGACCAAGGTGAACGTATCCGATTGATAATTCTGCTGGATTTTAATCCTTGGCGTTTCCTGAAGTCCCATCCCTCTATAGAGGACGATGATTTTGATGCGGCATTTCCCACACTTAAAATGGATTTTGTCAAGGATTCCGTTCAGGAGGTGTTCGGAGCGGAAAACCTTTTGCTGCGTCGTTTTGACTACAATGTCATCTTCATAGATGACACCTCGGACGAGGCACGCTCCAGAAAGTATCGGCAGGCAGCATATCATGGTTATGGGAAAAATATCACAGTGCCAGGATGGATTTCTACTGAAGATGTACAACTCAATGTCGCGAGAGATAAGGCTCTGGCGGCAATGGGAAGTCCGGATGCCGGCAGCCTGCTGACCAGTTCGCCTGTCCGTACTCACTACGATTCTTTCAAGAGAGCACTGGATGCGACCATCCTGAAGGTGGCGACGCGCTTGAAGCAAGTAGGTAGGGATCAGGATTTCCGCGAGAGAGCCAGTAGGCTCGATGCGCTGACAACGGTAGGCGAGTTCAAGAAGACGGACTATGACGGCGAACTGCTGAAAATAATCCAGCAGGTCATAGGATTGGGAGCCTTCCGTTTTCGTGATTGTGCGTTTTTCATCCTGAATCATCGGTTGAATATCAAGA
>CADAHK010000149.1 GCA_902787725.1 uncultured Eubacteriales bacterium
TAGCCTCTTCGATTGCTTCTGCAGTACCTTCAGCAGCAACGTTCTCGTTGATTTCAGTCAGAACTACTGAACCTGTCTTCAGGTCGCCTGTCCAGTCAGTGTCGATAGTTTCGCCGTTCTGTACAGCCTGGATGCAGTACTCATAGTAAGGTACCCAGTCGATTCTTGATGAAACGATGAATGTTTCAGGGCAGGATTCTACTGTGCTTCCGTTGTATGATACGTCAGGAACGCCTGCGTTCTCGCATGCTGTCGGAGCTCCCATGGAGTCAGCGTGCTGTGAAAGAAGTACGCAGCCGTCGTTGATCAGCTTGTTTGCGCCCTCTTTTTCAAGAGTCTCGTCATACCATGAACCTGTGAATGTTACTTCCATTGTAGCTGATTCGCAAACTGAACGTGCGCCCAGGAAGAATGAATGCATATGTGAATGCGCCTACATAGCCGATCTTTGCCTGGTCAGCTGTGATGTCGCCCTTTTCAATCATCTCGTTCAGCTTCATTCCTGCAGCGATTCCTGCCAGGTAACGTCCCTGATAGATTGATGCAAATGCGTTGTGATAGTTGTCGAGACCTTCAGTGTGGGCCTTTGTTCCTGTTGAGTGGCAGAACTGTACGTCAGGGAAATCCTTAGCTGCCTGAATCATGTAGTCCTCATGACCGAATGAGTCAGCGAATACGATTCCGCATCCTGCGTCAACCAGCTCAGCAGCTGCTTCGTAGCATTCCTGTCCTTCAGGAACGTTAGTCTTGATGATTGCTTCAACTCCAAGCTCTTCACAAGCAGCGTTGGCAGCGTCGATGAAGTTCTTGTCATAAGTTGAGTTCTCATCGTGCAGGCAGATGAAGCCAGCCTTCATTGCGCTGTCTGAATTGCCTTCATCGTCTGATCCGCCGCATCCTGTGAAAGTCAGGGTGAACGCAAACACCATAGTGAGGGCAAGTACCAGTGATAATACCTTTTTCATTTTTTCCTCCTCATTAAAGAAATAAAACTATTGAGAAACAACAAAGACAGGTATTAAACCTGTCCGCCAACTTCTACGGTACTAAACCGTTGTTCCCCGGATTTCCTGCCTGAGAAAAGACTCACTGCAAGGTCCCGTAAGATCAACCAATAGTCGTAACTGAGGCGTTACGGTAGAAACGCACTGTACCATTTCTTCGTGCTTATATTGGCATTTACTGTATTGCAATGGCTTGTGGAATGAACTTCACCTGCACACAACATGTTGTGTTTTTATCCGCTATTCCGGTGCGTGTGTTCAGTCAAAATAAACTCCCCTCACCACGTTTTGAGTGTACCAATTCAGGGGCTTAGTGTCAATTGATTTTATTGCTCTGAAAGCCTATTTTGGTGCTTATTATCGGATATTTTTTTGTACATTCCCAATGCTTTCCAAATCGTTACAGCACTTTCCAAATCATGCAAATCATTTCCAAAATAGGGGTAATTTACAGGGCATTGCAGTTCTCCTGAAATGGGGGTAGAATGAAGCGTGTGTTAATGCTTTTGAAGACAATTACTCGTGCTTTTGCATATGGAGGAATATGATGAATTACGAAGTAGACATAGCCGGATACAAGAAAACGCTCAAACTGTTCAAGGTCTCTGATGATCTGCAGATCGCGGCTTTCATTCTCTACGGAGACGTGGCGGTCACGCAGCATGCGGCAAAAGAGCTGCTCGCGCGCGCTCCTGAATTCGACATCATGCTGACATCAGCGTCGAAGAGCATACCGCTCATCTATGAGATGGCGCGTCAGGCGGGAATGAACGATTACATCGTCGCACTGAAATCCCAGAAGGTTTACATGGGCGAACCGCTGAGCGCTGACGTCAACTCCATTACGACTTTCCAGCGCCAGAAAATATTCATCGGTGAAGATGATGTTGAAAAGATGCGCGGCAAGCGCGTTCTGATTGTAGATGATGTTATCAGCACCGGTCAGTCTCTGGCCGCTCTCGAAAAGATTGCGGAGGGAGCCGGCGGAAACATCGTCGGAAAGATGGCCGTCCTTGCGGAGGGCGACGCGTACGACAGAACCGACATCACGGTTCTCGGCAAACTGCCGCTGTTCGACGCGGAAGGAAACGTGCTGTAATCAGCAGAAGGAAACGTGCTGTAATCAGCAGAAAGAAACGGCTGCAGCCGTCTCTAAATGATATCCAGCAGTTCTGCCGGATCGTGAATTATGAAATCGGGGGCTTCGCCTGGAGCGAAGTCCTCTTTTGTTTTGCCGGCGAGAGTCGCGCTCCATCCGACGAGCACAGACTTCACCCCGGCGTTGCGTGAGCAGAGGATGTCGAGGCGCGAGTCCCCTACCATTATTGAGTTCTCCGGTTTAGAGTCCAGCTTTTCCAGCGCCTTCAGCACGATGTCCGGCGCGGGCTTCGGATTCGCGGCGTCCTCAACCGCGATGATGGTGTCGAAGTACTTCTTCAGATCATACTTGTCGAGACCCTGCTCCAGTGTCAGCCTGAGACGGGAGGACGCGATTCCCATCTTGAACCCGCGTGCCTTTACCTCCTCCAGCATCTCAACGATGCCCGGGAAGAGCTTTATCATGTCCAGGAATCTCTCCCTGTGCCAGTCGCGGTATATCTTTACGGACTCCTCGACGCTTACCTCCGGGAATGATGTCTCCATGCTGTACTCCAGAGCCTCGCCAAAAGTCGAGAGGATGTAATCAAGATCACCCTCCTTGCCTCTGAGCGTTCTGTATACGTGCTGCCAGGAACCGATTATGACATCATTGGTGTCCATTATGGTTCCGTCGAAATCGAATATTACTGTATCAATCATTGTTCTCTCGCTCCGCTTGTTATCGTCTTCCTAATTGTAACAAATCACCCGCTTAAAAACCAGCGCAACGAAAAACCCGACGCCTAGGGGTGCTGCGCCGGGTTTCTCTAGTGTATAAAAATGATTTTAGAGATTGTCGCAAAATCATTTGCAACGCTTTTTATTCTTATTAATATCCGCCGTACATGCAGAGCATTACGCCCGCCGCTACACCGGATCCGATTACGCCTGCTACGTTAGGCCCCATGGCGTGCATCAGCAGGAAGTTCGTCGGATTAGCCTTCTGCCCCTGTACCTGAGATACACGGGCTGCCATTGGTACGGCTGATACACCTGCCGATCCAATGAGCGGATTGATTGGCGTCTTGGACACCAGATTCATGATCTTGGCGATACATACGCCGCCTGCTGTTCCGAA
>CADAHK010000150.1:0-4592 GCA_902787725.1 uncultured Eubacteriales bacterium
GGCCGTTCGTGAAGAAGACCGTCGCCGTCGCAGTTTCACCGTCCACCGCAGCTGCTTCGCCGTTCAGGGCGGCGTCTTGGGTGCCCGGTGCGGCGTCCGGGGCGTACTCGATTCTTGTGATCGCCGCCGTGATCGGGACGATGCCCACCGGCAGCAGCTTGCTCCCGAGTATGCTGTTGATCAGCGTCGTCTTGCCGCGCTTGAACTGACCGATGACCGCTATGGTTATCTTCCTGCTCCTGAGTCTGTCCGCCAGAACCTGCGCCTCCTGCTCCTGCAGCCGACACAGTTCAAATCCGCTGAACAGCTCCTGCGCTTTAATTGTAGTCTCCAGTATGTTCATCTATCTTCTTGTCCGTTGTCCGTCGTTCGTTGTCCGTTGCTCGTTGTCCGTTGTTCGTTGTTCGTCTGTCGCTTATCTGAATACGCTCGTCTCGCAGACTACGTAGTCCGGCTTTCTGTCGTGGGCCTCCACCGGCAGCTCATCAACCACCTGCAGATCGTAGCAGACCGCTATGGTCTTGCACTCAGGGTGCTCGTCGAGGAATCTGTCATAGAAGCCGCCCCCGTAACCGATCCTGTCCTTCCACGGCGTGAACACTGCGCCCGGCATGATGATGAGCGTGCCCTCGCCCGGCTCCAGAATCTCCTCGGACCTGGACTCGCGGATGTCGTAGGCTCCGGTGATGATGTCCTCTTCGCCAAGGCCTGTGAACCTGTTGAACACCATGGTTCCGGCTGCCTTTGCATCACCCTTGCCCGTGGCTTTCTCCACGACCTTCGGCACCCATACGCGCTTGCCCGCCGCCTCGGCCGGCTCCGCCAGAAGCAGCACGTCCACCTCGTTTCTCGTCGGCATGTAAAGGCAGACGTCCGTCGCCTCTTCATACACATCTATGTCCATTATTCTGCGGCAGATTACCTGCGCCGCCAGCGCCGCCGTCTCTTCATCGATGGCGCTCCGCTCGGCCAGCACCGCCTTTCTGATTTCCTTTTTAGTAAGCATAATATCTTCTCTTCTGTCTCTTAATAATCGTCACCGAATTGCAATTTCCATTACAGAATATTATATATCTAAAACCGCTCTCCCCGCAACAACGACCGCCCTGTCTGCCCTTTGCTCCTGACTAAAATTGAACTTTTGATTCATAATATTTCAAGATGACAATGTTTCAATGTTTCTCCGCGCCATTAAAGGTGAAAAAAATGAGAAACATTGAACAAATTTAGGGTGTTTGATGTGTCCCCCAAAAAGTAGAGTGTGAATAAACATGATATACTCTATGAGAATGGGAGGGACACATTATGGCGAGAAGCAAATACAGCAAAGAGTTTAAGATCAGGGTGGCAAAGGAAGCTTCGCTCCCGGAGAACGAAGGCCTTGAAAGAGTCATTGCCGGGAAGTATGGACTTCTGCCTGCCACCGTCAGACGCTGGCGTGAACATTACGACGAATACGGTGATCAGGCTTTCTGGAAAGGGTATACGAAGAAGGATACTCGCAGCCCACGGGAAATCGAACTTGAAAAAGAAGTTGAAGAACTTCAGGAAGAGGTGAAGATCTTAAAAAAAGCAGCGGCCTTCCTGGCAAATGTAAAGCACGAGTGAAATATGAATTCATGGAGGCACCGAGATCAAAGAGATCTACTACAGATCCAAAGGCGTTTTCGGGAGCAGAAAAATCACGGCAATCATCAACAGCAGAAGAGAGAAAAAGGTCAATCATAAACGTGTCGAAAGGCTCATGCGTGAGAACGGGCTGTTTTCCAGGACACATAAGAAGTATCGGATCACAACAGATTCAAACCATGACTATATGATCGCAGACAATCTGATCGACCGTATGCGGCGGCAATACTTGATCTTTACGGAAGGATGCCGGTCGGATTGGCAATGGGCAGACGAAATAACAGGTTCCTCGTCATGGATGCCTTTAAGGATATGCTTGTCAGGGGATGTGTTTTTCCCGGATGTATCCTCCACTCCGACAGGGGATCGACTTATGCGTCCTACGATTACCGGAGGCTCATAGATCGGTATGGATATCTCTGCAGCATGAGCCGGAAAGGTGATTGCTGGGACAATGCCCCGATGGAATGTTTCTGGGGAAAGATGAAAGAAGAATGGCTGAAAGAGAAGTATGCTACAATAGCGGAGGCAAAACATGACATCTATGAATACTTCTGGTCATTTTATCCAAACGAACGGCCACATCAGTCAAACGGATATTTGACACCGACGGAATACTGTCGGTCATAAAAAGGAGAAACCGCGCGGACGAGCAACCCCATGGCGGCCTTTAAATAATGGTGTGCTGCTTGCGGCAGCCGGCCTGAAAGGCCGCCGACAGCGCAGCAATCATCTATGGGCCTATCGGCGTCTGCGTCAAGTAGCAGACAGTAAGTTTTGTCTGATTTCGACTCTACCTTTAGGGGTACACTTCAAATGGCTTCAGATGTACAGTCAATCAGGAGGCGCGTATTGTTTTTCTCTGTATTTTTCACCGGCACAACATCTACTACTCCGACTTTGTGATATACTGTATTCGGAGCCGGGATATTGACTGAAAAACATGAGGGGCTAGAACGAATCCGGGCCGAATGAGATACTACGGGGCTAAGAACGGGATCAGAGAAAAATCAGAAAGGCTTAGAGATGAACATAAGAGATTATTTGGACGAAAAGAGGAAGAAAAGACAATACGAACAACTGAACCAGGACAAGTACATACAGCTTTTTGAGAGAGAGGACAAAGAACTTGAGACGCTCATGACGTACTATGAGTGCGCGCTGATGGAAATCGAGACCAAGTTCAAGGTCATGAACGCGGAGTTCGAGCTGACACGCGAGTACAGCCCTATCGAGACCATCAAGGCAAGGCTCAAGACTATAGACAGCCTTGTCGCCAAGTCGCATCTTTACAACGTCAAGCCTACTTTTGAGGACATCGAGGACAAGATCGAGGACGTCGCGGGAATCCGTGTTATCTGCGGATTTCCGGAGGATATTTACCTCGTGGCTGACTGCTTTTTGCAGCATGACGACATCACCCTCATAGACTGCAAAGACTACATAAAGAACCCGAAGCCGAACGGGTACAGAAGCCTGCACCTGATTGTTTCCGTGCCGATTTTCCTCGAGCACGAGAAGCGCGACATGAAGGTCGAGGTCCAGCTGAGGACCATAGCCATGGACTTCTGGGCGAGCCTTGAGCACAAGCTCAAGTACAAAAAAGAGCTGCCGGCCGACATCAACGACAGGTTGGTCGAAGAGCTCCTCGAGTGCGCCACGACCAGCGCGGATCTGGACATGCGCATGCAGAACATACGGCGCCAGATCACCGGCGAAACCTCGCATATAGACGACGCGGTGGATCTGCAGCAGTGGATGTAGCCGAAAAGGAAGAATCGAACCATAAAAAACGGGCCGAAGCCCGTTTTTTTGTGCCATTGTGTGAGCGTCAGCTACTTGTCGCTGACGATATTGTACGCCGGGAGCGGTCCGCCGATGCCCGCCTCTCCGAGAGCCTTTGGAATTGCCTCCATGAGAGCGAAGTATACGTCCCAGTAGTCCTCCTTCTTGACCCAGGCGCGGGTTGAGAACGCCATGCCGCCGGGTATGCCTTCAACAGGCTGAGCGAATGGAGGTTCCGGTCCGTCGAGAACCTTTTCCTGAGCCTCGATCTGCTCGAGCATTACCTTGCGCGCGCCGGCGATGTCGGCACCGCTGATGTTGAATGTCAGGTCTACGCGGCGCAGATCCTCTTTTGTGATGTTCGTGATGTTGGCTCCCATGAGCGTACCGTTAGGAACTGTGATTACGCGGTTGTCCAGCGTATTGATGACAGTATAGAACAGGTTCATCTCCTTGACGACGCCCTCGGCTTCAGCCGCGGAAATAAGATCGCCGATGTTGAACGGTCTGAAGATCAGCAGCATGATTCCGCCGGCGAAGTTGGCCAGAGCGCCCTGCAGGGCCATGCCTATCGCCAGTCCGGCAGTAGCCAGAACTGTGATGACTGATGCCATCGGAACGCCCAGCACGCTTATGATCGAGATGACCAGAACGATGTAAAGAGCGATCTTGAAGAAGTTCATCAGGAATGATTTGACAGCAGGATCTACCTTGTCCATTCCCTTGATTTTGCCTACTCCCTTGAGCAGTTTCTTAATGACGATGCGGCCGATGATCAGAATCAGCAGAGCCAGCACGATCTTGATGCCCAGCGATGTGCAGATATCGATCAGTTTGCTTCCCCAGGCGCTGATTGTTGCAGTATCCATATGTATTTCCTCCTTTAATTATCATTATCTTTCGAAACCGATTATATTGATTTAACAGAATGTTTGCAATATAATACACGTGTAATTATTTCTTTATGAAAGGAGATTTCAAATGGGTTTTTTCAGTAAACTTTTTGGCAAGACTGATGTAGATGACAAGGTAGCAGAAAAGGCAAAGGAAGTCCTCGATAAGACGGAGATCGATGACAAGCTCAAGGAAAAGGCACAGGAAGTTCTCGACAAGACTGACTTCGACGAGAAGATCACTTCAGCGGCAGGAGATCTGAAGGAAAAGGCCAGCGGCGCAAT
>CADAHK010000150.1:4696-11046 GCA_902787725.1 uncultured Eubacteriales bacterium
GACATCGACGAGAAGATCGAGGAAAAGATCGACGACCTGAAGTAATCATCAAAGGCAGAAAAGCCGAATGAACAAAACAAAAAACCGGCCTCATCGGGTGAATCCGATGGGCCGGTTTTTATTAACTGAATTATTCGTCGTAGCCTTCTGCTGTGGCTGTATCAAAGATGTCTGTTACTGCCTTTGCAGGTTCTTTAGTGACGAGGGTCGCGATGATAGCCGCGATACCGCCTGCGACGAAGCCAGGGAACAGCTCGTATATGCCGGTTGATGACAGGCAGAAGAGCCAGATGATGTCAACCGCCGCGCCGACGATAACGCCTGCGCATGCGCCGATGTAGTTGAATCTCCGCCAGAAGAGCGACAGTATGATTACCGGTCCAAATGCCGCGCCGAAGATGCCCCACGCGTTTTCAACCAGATTCATGATTGCCTGGGCACCGGCGCCTTTTGATGAAGCAATCAGGAACGCGATAATCGCGACGATAACTACAGCGATTCTTCCGACCATGAGGGTCTCCCAGTCGGTGGCTTTCTTTCTGAGAATCGGCTTATATATGTCCGCTGTGAAAGAACTGGACGCAACGAGCAGCTGGGAGTCCGCTGTGGAAACGGACGCAGCCATGATGGCTGCCAGCAGGAAACCTGCGATCGCCGGCGGGAAGAACTTTCTCGCCATGGCGATGAATACCGTCTTCTGAGCTCCTACTGTCAGCAGTTCCTCTGCCATGACCATTCTTGCCAGGTAGGCAACGAGGCATGCGCCGCCGATTGCGAGAACTACCCAGATGATGGCAATCGCCGCGGATTTACTCATCTGAGAAGGCTTTTCGATGGACATGAAACGCACAATGATGTGCGGCATGCCGAAGTAGCCGAGTCCCCATGCGAGTCCGGAGATTACCTCCTGCCAGGAAGCGCTGAACAGTCCTGATCCGAAGTCGCAGACAACTTTCGTTCCGTCAGCGTCCACATAGCTGTAGGATACGTCCAGCATCGATGTGTCCAGATTCTGCGTGGAACAGACGATGATCGGAATGGCCAGCAGGGCAATGAGCATCAGGATGCCCTGGAAGAAATCTGTCCAGCATACTGCTCTGAATCCGCCAAGGAAGGTGTATCCGACGATGATGAGCGCGAAGAGAAGCATCGCAGTGCTCTCCGGCATGGCCGGGAAGAGCATGGTGAATACGGAAGTTCCCGCTACGAATGCGGAAGCTACGTAAACTGTGAACGCAATCAGGAATATGATCGCGCAGATGATCTGAAGCGCTTTGTTGCTGGTGGCAAATCTGTTTGTCAGGTACTGAGGCAGCGTGATCGAATCGCCTGAAACCTTACTGAACTTTCTCAGCCTCTTGGCGCAGAAGATCCAGTTCGCGGCGGTTCCCAGAGCCAGTCCGATGCCGATCCAGATCTGTCCGAATCCGAATGCCAGAACTGATCCCGGAAGTCCCATGAGCAGCCATGCTGACATGTCCGACGCCTGAGCCGACATTGCAGCTACCCACGGTCCCATGGTTCTTCCGCCGAGGAAGTAGTCCTTGTCGTCCTTGTTGCTTCCGTTGAAGAAGAATATCAGAGCGACGAAGAAAAGGATTACGAAGTAACCTATAAATACAATAATTTCAGCCATTAAAAAAACCTCTTTTCGTTTTATATGCAATTGCACGAATGGCAATTCTCTTCACACTTGCAGATTTTAACAGAACAAAGTATTGAATAAAATATCGACTAAATTCTATACTTATTAGACTAAATTGGATTGCTTTTGCAAAAATATGTTGAAATTCCAATGTTTATGGATTAGACTATACAAAATACTAAAGATAGGAATTTAAATTTATTATGGCAAAAGCAACAAAAAAAACGTCAAAGAGAGTCACGAATGAGACCAAAGGCCGCATCGTTTCGGCCGCCTGGAAACTGTTCTACCAGTACGGTTACAGCAACACGACCATAGATGATATCGTTGAAGAGTCCAACACATCCAAAGGCTCCTTTTACCACTACTTCAGCTCAAAGGACGACCTGATGGGTTCCCTTTCCTACCTCTTCGACGAGAAGTACGAGGAGCTGACTGAGACGATGGATCCGTCCCTCTCCCCTGTCGACAAGCTCATCACCATGAACCGGGAGCTCTTCCTGATGATTGAGAACACTGTTTCAGTATCCATGCTTTCGCAGCTCTTTGCGGCTCAGCTTACGAGTTCAAGCGAAAAGCATCTGCTCGATCCTGACAGAACATACTACAAACTGCTGAGGCAGATCGCCATCGAAGGTCAGAGCCAGGGCATCTTCCGCGACGACCTGTCCGTCAACGACATCACCAAATCCTATGCTCTTTACGAGCGCGGCATGATGTACGACTGGTGCATCTCAAGCGGCAACTACTCCCTCTGCCAGTACTCGGAAAAGATGCTGCCACTGTTCATCGCCGGGTTGACGAAATAATGTGCCGCCGGGTTGACGAAATAGTTTTGTATGCTATAATACTCCCTGCGGGATCCGTTAGCTCAGCTGGGAGAGCGTCTGGGTGACAACCAGAAGGTCATTGGTTCAAGTCCAATACGGGTCACCAACGGTCCTTTTCTATTAGAATCTTCCTATTACATTACTTGTTAGTTCCAAACTGTGTCGACGTCTTGTAGTATTCGTCGAAGGCTGATCTGTCGAGCACCTTGTTGTCAAGAACCGGCAGAGTGCCGCCCTGGACATCCGTTCCTGCTGAATCTCCGCTGTTTTCTTCGATTACGACTTCGGAATTGACTGCTCCCGTTACGGTGAGTGTGATGTCGCTTTCACCCTCCACTACGGCCTTGCCATCAGCGATTATGGTGACAGTCTTGCCGTCCGCATCGACGATCTTTGCATTGTCCGAATAATTAAGGTCGGCGATGGTCGTATCTTCTGTTAATACCCACGTTGACTTGCTGTCGACGACTACTGTCAGGTTGTTCTCACCTTCCGAAACGCCGGTCCACTCAGAACCATCGGTCAGGTATACCTCGGCACTGCTGATCTCATCGGTATAGACGTTGCCTTTCAGTGTCTGTTTGATGGCCGTCAGCTCCACGGTTCCGCCGTTCTTGCCTGCGCTGCCCCAGTTATTGGAGCTGTTGCCTGAAGCGTTGAGCAGCTGAACATTCTCGCTGTCAAAATCAAGGTCCGTATTCTGCAGAACTATGTCGGCAGAATTGTTGGTAACGTAGAACATCGCACCGTCTGAGATTGATGTCTTCAGGGTTGAGTCGACCGCTTCAAACTCGCATGTTTCTGCTGAAGCAGTGTCAGCGTCTCCTGATGTCGACTGGTACAGGATTACACCGTTTTTGATCGGGTCGCTCCCCGAAGTGTTGTCGTTAGTGCTCTCAAGAGTTGAGTTGTTAATGACAATGCGGTTCTTTCCTTCTATTCCGGCAATCTGGCTTCCGCTTGATGTGCCTGTGACATTGTCCACTTCTATGTCACCTGTTGAGTAGATCAGCGGTGATCCGTTGCCTGCAGTCTCGAGGCTGCTGTTTGTCACTGAAATGTATCCGCCGCCTCTGTCAGTTGCCAGAGCCGCGCAGTGGTCTTTGGCAGTGCTGATCGTCAGGTCGTTTCCGTAGATGACTCCGCCGTATGTCGCGTCGAGCCCCCTCGAGTTTGAGCCTTCAGTTGTAGTGATCTCAACGCTGTTCAGGTAAGCTGTTCCGCTGTCAGTCGCAAAGACCCCATTGTTCCCTTCTCCTGTCGAACTAATCTTGCTGTCGGAGAGATACACTTCCGAATTCTCGCCTGTTGCGAGCACGCTGGAGTTAACTCCGTAGAAGTTGCAGCTGTCGCCGTTGCTGTCGTCTCCTGATTTCGTTATATCCGCGCCAGTAACCTTGAGCACTCCGCCATTCTCTGCCAGCAGAGCGTTCTCGTCAGCAGTGGTTGATTCAATCTTCTCGCCGTCGGAAGTTACTTCCTTGCCGTCGGCTGTCAGCTTGCCGCTGTATTCGCCGCTGAAGTCAAATGACTGTGTATCCGGACCGCCCTGTCCCGGAGCTCCGCCGCTCGGTGCCTCTCCGTTCGGCTTTTCAGGCGGCTGCCCGTTGCTGTTATCGCCTTCCGGTTTTTCAGGCGGCTGCCCGCTCGGTGCCTGTCCGCTATCGTTATCGCCTTCCGGCTTTTCAGGCGGCTGCCCACTCGGTGCCTGTCCGCTATCGTTGTCGCCTTCCGGCTTTTCAGGCGGCTGCCCGCTCGGTGCTTCGCCGCTTGGGGGCTGCCCGTCCTGTGTCTGGTTATCCGCAGACGCGTCTGCCTTTGCAGTATCGCCCTTGAGATCTGACGGCGACACATAGTCCCAAACGACCGTTTTGGCCGTACCGCTTGAGCTGTCGTCGCGGACCTCTGCCACGTCTTCGCCGCAGCCGCTCATGAGGAGCGAGGTTGCAGCAAGCATCAGCGTCATTACAATTGCTATTATCCTTTTCATTTTTTGTCCTCCATGTTGTCTCTTTTATCGTTCGTCAAGACAAATGGTAAACGCCGCGTATGAATGCGGCGTTATTGATTTATGTTGAGTCTGTGATGCTTTTCTATTCGTTTCCTGTACGGTCTTCAAAAAGCTCCTTGAGTGATTTACCCTGATCCTCAGGGTCAAAGTCCACATTTTCAGCGCTGCTGCGCCACTCGTTGTCCTCCGACAGTATCCTGCACGCCAGGTTGTGCTGTCGCCACTCATAAGCCATGTCCTCGGCCGTCCTGTAGGAAACCATGTCGCTTCCGTGCACCGTGTGGGTGTCGATGAGAGCCTGACAGATTATGATCATGTCGTGCTTTCTCTTTATTTTATACGAGTCGTAGATAGTCCAGTTGTCAGGGAGATACTGGGCGTAAAACGTCTCGCCCCTGTATGTGAAGGCGTAGTTTACTCCTCCGCCGTCCCTGTCGTAGAGCCCGATGTCCCGGACTGCCTTTGCCCTTCCTGTCTTATTATTGAGTTTCGCGCCGGTGCTCTTCATCTCCGGGTCCTCCTTATCACTTACTTTATCATACTTTCGCCTGCAGATATAGTAAACGCCGCATATGAACGCGGCGTATTACTATTGTGTGCTATTTGTGATTGTTAATGGAGGTGCACTTATTCAAGCCCCGGCCTTTTGCGCCAGGCCATCTTCGAGAGTCTGACGTTCGGAATCTGTATGCTGACGCCCGTTAAGAGCTTGATCAGCCAGATGAAGAACATCAGCACTGCGATCGGGATAGCGCACGATGTGACGATCAGAACGGCTATTGACTCTGTGAGCCTGTTCAGCGTGTTCTCGAACTTGTCGAGCTGACCTGTTACGCCGCCCTTCACTTTCTTCGTGAACTTCTCAATGACATTGTCGTCCTCAGACTTGCCGGCTGCCTTTTGCAGCTTCTCCGTGTCATTCTTCGTGTCCTCGATCATCTGCTGCATTGATGCCTGGTAACTCGCGTCGATTTTCTCTGTCACGACGACACTTGCCGGTACGATGGCGAACATCATAAGCGCAAAGCATATAAGCTTGATGCCTACGGATCTCCACGTTTCTGCCGCAAAGATCGTCGCTGCGATAAGGATGGCGCACGCTACAGGAATCAGTATTTTGAAAGCCAGTGTTCCGGTGATCGTAACCATCCATTTTTCCAGACATATCGCTCCCAGGATGAACATGAAGTACCCTGACAGATCAGCAAGCTGTTCGGCGACCGGTGTACCGGCGTCGCCCGGCAGCAAGGAGATTGCCGTTGATGACGCCGCTGTCACTCCCATAAGTTCCGTGACTGTCGTCCGCTTCTGATCAAGCGCCGCGTACGTACCCGGGAAGTTTTCCTCGGACGATGCGAATCCTGAGATCAAGAACAGTGAGATTAGCCCAATTGCGACCAGGATCGCGACGATTATGATCGTCTTGTTTCTCTCTTTCACTTCCATAGCAGGCCTCCTTTCCAGAAAACCAGAGCTATAACTGTTTATATAAAACCCCTTTTTTATATGAAACCCCTATGTGTCGTTATTACATCAGATGGAGCTCGCCAATCAGCGGCAGCGGATCCGTCCTATAGTTCGCGGCTCTGTAGATGCCCATCACGATGAACACGAATGCCGCTATACCGGCGACTGCTGAAACGCTGTGTCCGATTCCCGGAAGCGCCGCGCACAGTCCGCCCGCAATCTTGAGCAGGTTGATCACCAGAGCCTGATTCAGATGATGCAGCGCAAAGGTGTCAGATCTGTCTCTCATGAAGAAGGCGATGATCCAGCCGACCCACGTGATGTAGGAAACGACCGCGACTGTTCGCGATTTCTTTTCATATTCAGTTCTCTCATAAAGTCTTTCGTACATTCTCTG
>CADAHK010000151.1:0-6217 GCA_902787725.1 uncultured Eubacteriales bacterium
ACTTCAGCATTGCCGGTCTGAAGTACTGTTACGCGTGGCGGAACAACAACCAGGATCTGACCGAGAGCGAACAGCAGACGCAGGCGGAAGACCTCATGAGCGTAGTCTATGAAAACGCTCTTCAGGGGGCGGATGTTTCCTTCGGCGCTGTCATATGGAACAGCCTCATGTCCGATTTCCCGGGCTCTGATTATGAGGAAATAGATGTAACATCCGGCGAGAAGCCTTTGCAGGATTTTGTGTCACGTCAGGACAATCAGGCCATTCAGTTTACCGGCGAGGACATGGGAAGCGACAGGGTCATGTTCCAGTGGCTTCTGTATATCATAGTGGCTGTTCTTGCTTTTGCCTTTGCAATAACCACCAGAAACACCATCGAGCAGGAAGCGAAGACCATAGGCACATTGCGCGCGTCAGGTTATACGAGATGGGAGCTTATTGTTCATTACATCACACTTCCGACCCTCGTTACGCTCGCGGCGGCGCTCATCGGAAACGTGTTGGGATACACCGCTTTCAAAGCGCCGATGGCATCAATGTACTACCATTCATATTCGCTTCCGACCTACACGACAATCTGGAGCGCGGACGCCTTCGTCAAGACGACGCTGGTTCCGTGCCTGCTGGTTATCGCTGTTGAATTGTTCGTTGTCGGACGCGCGTTATCTCTCTCTCCGCTGCAGTTCTTGCGGAGAGATCTGAAGCGGCGCAAACAGAGCAGGGCGGTGCGTCTTCCGGATATCAGCTTCCCGAAACGGTTTCTTCTGCGCGTGCTGCTGCAGAATAAATCGACATACGCCGTACTCTTCGCGGGCATTTTCTTCGCCAGCTTCATATTTCTGTTCGGTTCGCTCTTCGCGCCGCTTTTGCAGAACTTCAAAGCCAATGTACAGGAGTCGAAGATATGCGATTACCAGTACATCCTGAAGGAAGAGGTAGAAACGGATGATCCGGAAGCTGAGAAGTACGCCGTCTATACTCTCGAGAACGAGCGCGGTGAAAAGATCACTGTTTACGGCGTAGAGGCGGATTCGAAATATGTAGACATGAAGGAAATAGGCGCTGCTTCCGGGAGCGGGGTAATCGCCTCAGACGGGTATATTGAAAAATACGGCCTCAAGGAAGGCGAGGAGATCACACTCAAGGAGGAGTTCAACAGCGACCGTTATTACTTCAAAATCAGAGGCGAGTACTACTATCCGGCGGCGCTGTGCATCTTCATGACCCGCGACCGGTTCAACGAGATATTCGGCATGGATGATGGTTATTTCAGCGGATACTTCAGCGACAGGGAACTCACCGACATTGATGAAACGGATATAGCAACCATCATAACGGAAAAGGATCTGACGGTTATGGCGAATCAGCTGGAGGATTCCATGGGACTGGTGTTCAGCATGTTCCTGGCGTTCTCAATAGTCATTTTCCTGCTCATGATCTACCTTCTCGCAAGGCTCATCACAGAGCGGAACACATACGCCATATCCATGCTCAAGATTCTCGGCTATACAGACCGTGAGGCAGGACGGCTTTACAACAGCGCGACGCTTGTGATGACCGTGATCTCGTTTATTCTGTCCGGCGTGCTCGGTATCGCAGGTATCAAGATCATATACTACATAATGATGAAAGCCTTCGCGGGCTGGCTGACTTTCTACGTGGCGCCGTGGGGAGTGCCGCTGCTCATTGTGACGGGCGTTCTCTGCTACTTCCTGGTCAATTTCATCATCATGCGGCGTATCCGTAGGATTCCGATGGCAGACGCTTTGAAGGATGTGGAATAAAGGGCCGAAACGGCCCTCTTTTTTTGTTGCCCTGCATGCGCATATGGTGCTATTATGTTTCGTGTAATAAAGCGTTAATAATTCATTTTATATACACGAAAGAAGGTGCAGATTATGAAAGTAGGAATCGTAGGATACGGTAACCTGGGCAGAGGTGTCGAGGCGGCCGTAGAACTGGCCGGCGACATGGAACTGGCCGCGGTTTTCACAAGGAGAGATCCTGAGACAGTGGAAATCGCAACGGACGCGCCGGTGCTTCCGATGGAAAAGCTGGACGAGATGGCGGATGACATCGATGTCATGATTCTCTGCGGAGGAAGCGCAACAGATCTTCCTGAGATGACACCGCAGATTGCGGCAAAGTGCAACGTGGTCGACAGCTTCGACACGCACGCCAACATACCGCAGCATCTGGCAGCGGTCGACGCAGCCGCAAAAGCAGCAGGCAAGGTTGGAATCATATCAGTAGGCTGGGACCCGGGCCTTTTCTCAGTGGCAAGACTGTACGCAAACGCAGCTCTTCCTTCAGGCAATGACTATACATTCTGGGGAAGAGGCGTAAGCCAGGGACACTCGGACGCAATCAGGAGAATTGACGGCGTAGCGGACGCGCGTCAGTACACAGTGCCTGTTCAGGCTGCTGTCGACAGCGTGAGAAAAGGGGAGAACCCTGAGCTCACAACACGCGACAAGCACACGAGAGAGTGCTTCGTAGTCGCGGAAGAAGGAGCTGACAAGGCTGCAATCGAAGAGGCGATTGTGACCATGCCGAACTACTTCGCCGATTATGACACTACTGTAACGTTCATCACACAGGAAGAGATGGACAGGGATCATACCGGTCTTCCTCACGGCGGGAGCGTTCTCAGAAGCGGCGTGACCGGAATAAACGGAGAGTATCTGGATACGATTGAGTTTACGCTTAACCTTGAGTCGAACCCTTACTTCACAGGAAGCGTTCTGACGGCAGTCGCCAGAGCGGCGGTCAGAATGGCTGCTGAAGGCGTGACAGGAGGCAGGACCATATTCGACATACCACCATGCTATCTGTCTGAGACACCGCGTGAAGAGCACATGCTGTAAATCAAACGGGGCGGTCCCGCGGGACCGTCCTTTTTATTGTAGGGCGTATAAGCCCGTGCTGAGCACGTGAGCGTGCGAAGTATCAACCACCCGCTATGCGGGTGCGCGACGATGGTTTCACCAAAAAATCACCTCCATGGTTATAATGTGGTTGTTCAAGCTACATTGTAACGATAGGAAGGTGACTTTATGGCAAATAAAACAAATAGTCTGTCTCATACGAAATGGATGTGCAAATACCATATCGTATTCACACCAAAGTATAGACGAAAAGTAATTTACAATCAATATCGAGAGAGCCTGAAGGAAATAATACGGACATTGTGTAAATACAAAGGAGTAGAGATTCTGGAAGGACATCTGATGCAGGATCACGTACATTTGGTGCTGAGCATCCCACCTAAGATCAGCGTATCGAGTTTCATGGGATACCTGAAGGGGAAGAGTGCGCTGATGATGTTTGAAAAACATGCGAACCTGAAATACAAATTCGGGAACAGGCACTTTTGGGCAGAGGGATATTACGTCAGCACAGTGGGGTTGAACGAAGAGACGATTCGGAAATACGTTAGAGAACAGGAGAAGCACGATCAGGCGATAGACAAACTGAGCGTGAAAGAATATGAAGATCCATTCAAAAAAGGGTAAGCGCCTTTAAGGCGCGGCCAAAGCGGCAAAGGCAATGTAGCTTGAACAAAGAGAAAGCTAGCGCCTTGAGACGCTAGCCTGGTGACCCTTGGGCTTATAGCCCTTGAGCAAACCACCCTTTTGAAGGGTGGTTATGATTGCTTTTGCAGCAAAAAAGTAACGTGTGAACTTCAGCATGTGCGATAATCGCGCAAACCCTTGGCGCAGCTGGGTTTGGAGCGTTTTGGCACCGCGGAGGAAAAATGCCGGATGTGACAAATGGGGGTAAGTGTTCAAATCAGGGGTTGAACATGCGCAAACTAAGCATTACACTATAGTTGTCCATAAGAGCTGTGAAAACAGCAAAAACACCTACACTTATACATTTGAATACATTCGGAAAAGAGGGATATTCATGAGAAACTTTTTCAGATCGGTCTACAGAAGTCTGTCAGATTGCGCAGAGATGATCGACATCGTAGTTTCTAAAGGCAATTTATAAACAAATATGGTTCATATTTTTTTCGGCAGCGCAGGTCGCTGCCGTTTTTTGTTGTCGGCAGGGCGGCCACTATGGTAAAATCGTGGCATAGGATAACAGATAAATGTAATCGTAGTAACGGAGGGTTCAGATTATGAAGAGAATATTGACAGCAACAGTTGCACTGACCATGTCAATTCTGATGCTGTTCGCCTTTACCGCATGCGGTGGCGGGGCAGCCCAGGAGACTCCGGAAGATCAGGCGGTAGCAGCCCTGGATACGACATTGGCAGCGCTCAAGTCGGCTGACAAGGAAGCTATTGAGGAACTGAGCGGGGGCGAGGATGCCTTCGGCGATGCGGTTGATCAGCTGGGTTCAGAAGAAGACGTCGATGCAATCCTTAAGTGCATGTTTGGAAATTTTGATTACAAACTCGGAACGCCTGAAAAGGTTGATGATTCGAACATCAATGTACCTGCGACAGTATCCAACGCGGATATGAACAAGGCGGTCGACACATGGTTCTCAGATCTCATGTCTTATGCGATGAGCAACCCTGAAATCGCCAACGATGAAGCGGCACTTCAGGCAAAGACAATAGAAATGCTGCAGGGCGCTATCGATAAGACCGCGGAAGCTGAAGACGGAATAGTGTCCAAGGACGTGGTATTCCCGATGACTCTGATCGACGGAAAGTGGGAGATCAGCGATACCATCGATGACAGCGTACTCGACGCGATTCTCGGCGGATTCATGACAGCTATCGAGAATCTGGGTGCCACTGGTCAGTAAACAATAATCTTGACTTGAAAAAGCAGCCCTTTATCGGGCTGCTTTTTTGTTGTTGGTCATCCCTTTCTTGTGATGAGAAGAATCTCCGGCGGGTCGTTCTTCTGATTCGGCATGCTGATGTACGCGCAGTGCCACTTTGCGGAATCCAGCTGCCCGGCAAACTCGAGCAGAGCCGCTTTCTCTTTCTTCCCTTCAGTATGGCCGCTGTACATGGTGATGCAGACGAGCCCGTCTTTTCGGATCAGTTCCATTGCGTCCTGAACCGCTTTGATCGTTGTTTCGAAAAACTCGCGCAGGTTTTCGTGAGACATCTGCCGCACAGTTATCCGGCAGCCAGTTAAACCTTCGCCTGCCGGGTTGCCTTTGCCTGAATCTGCGAGGCGGTCTCCATAGCCGTTTTCTTCGAGCAGTTTTATGGTTTCGCGAACGGCGTCTTCCTGCACGTCAAAAGCATAAAGCCGCGCCGGGTTCATTTGCGCGAGCGCCAGGGTATCTTTGCCGTTGCCGCACGTCGCATCTGCCACCACATCGCCCGGCTTCACGTACGCGCGCACGACGTGCATCGCGAGTTCAGTTGTCTGTCTGATAATGTTTGCCATATGTTACTCTCCACATGTCATTCTCCACGGCAAATGATATACAAAACAGGCGGTGCTGTCAAAGAGAAACACCGCAAATGTGGTCAGAAAGCGGAATGTACAAGTTCTTGTCACAATATAGTATTAGTACTTGTATTATCATGCTCTTACCAGGGCTATTTCAAGTTTATATACAAGTAATTGTGTTATAATCATCTCGAAACTTGTAGCGGAAACAAAAATAATGCTGAATGATGAACGAAACTACAAGTTATAAGCTGGATAGAATAGAAAAACTATGACAAGTCGCTTATTGATAGACAATTGGCGATTGTAATCGTCATTCTGGGTAACAGGAGGTAATGATGAAGGTACTGATTTTTAACGGAAGTCCTAGAAAGGGCAATACGCTGACGGCGATAAAGGCGATTCAGAAGGGGATTGAATCAAGAGCCGACGCGGCGGATATCGAAGTGAATGTTATTGAAACGGAAGGCAAGAACATCATACCGTGCAAGGCTTGCAACGCGTGCGGGAGCATGAGCAGATGCATCTTTGCGGACGATTCGCCTGAAATCAATGAAGCGGTTGAGGCGGCAGACGTGCTGATCTTTGCCACACCGGTCTACTGGTGGGGAGTCACCGCGCAGCTTAAGCTGGTCATAGACAAATTCTATGCCCGCGCATCCAAGTTCAAGGGCGGAAAGAAAATAGGAACAGTCGTCATCGGCGAGGCTGAGCTGGATGACGCGGAATATGAAATCATTCAAAAGCAGTTCGCGTGCATAGCGGATTATCTGGAGTGGGAGGTTGCTTTTGCAAAATCCATATCCGCTGACAAGCCGAAGGATCTGGCAGCGGATGAGGAAAC
>CADAHK010000151.1:6232-6835 GCA_902787725.1 uncultured Eubacteriales bacterium
AGCTGGAAGCGTTCGGAGCGAAGCTGTAGGTGCTGCACCGGCAGCCGGTAGGCGGACTACAAGTTGTCCTTAAAGAACGTGACGACGCGGTCCATGATTTCGTCTTTGATTTCGGAGTGTTCGTAGGACATCTCGTAACCGTGGCCGTCGTCGGTGGTCACTTCGTAAATTGAAACATTGGAATAGGCATGGGCACAGTCGAGACTTGTCTTCGGTTCGACGACTGTGTCCTTTGTATTGTAATAGACCATGACCGGTTTGTCGCCGAACTTGTCGCCGGTCAGGGCCGGGTTGTATTTGTAGTAATCATCGAACCACTTAGGCGTCAACGTCAGTCTGCCGCGTACCACACTGCCGTCGCGGTCGGCCAGTTCACGCAGTTCGTCCCACTTTTCATAGCCGCCCATGTAGTGTATGAGCGCGTACTCGTTGCCGGCGGGAGCGATGAGAGCCATGGCCTTGTAATCTATGCCGCCCCAGCTTTCGTTGCCCATGATCATGGCGATGCGGCCGCCGAATGATCTGCCGTAAACACCGATGCGGTCCTTGTCCACGTTGTAATTATCGAGCGCGTAGTTGATGGCCAGCATGTTGGATTCGAGC
>CADAHK010000152.1 GCA_902787725.1 uncultured Eubacteriales bacterium
AATCTCTGCGGTGATGTCAACTTCGATGAGGCAGAGCCTGAAGCTGCGGCCATCACGCCTGTTCCTGGCGGCGTCGGAAGCGTCACTACGGCTGTGCTCATGAAGCATGTCATCCAGGCAGCAGGCCGCGCCGAGTAAGCCCTGGTAAAGATATTTAAGGTGGATCCAATTAATAAAATTTAATTGTAAAAAGTTGTCTGGTTTCACGTACCGGACACTTTTTTATTGTATAATATAGTCTGTAAAAAATGAGCAGGTGTATTGTCATTATGAGAGAAAAAAACTATAGCAAAATTGAAATGAAGAAAAGGCTTGCGGCTTTGCTGGTAGCCTTCGTTTTCATGTTTGGAACGGCGGTCATTCCTTCGCAGATCTATGCTGTCGAGGCTGAAGATCAGGCGGCGGCAGAATCGGTTGGATCTGAAGCGATTACGGAAGAAACCGCAGGCGCGGATGAGACAGAGGTCGACGTGAACAATCCTGAAGCCGGCGCAGAGGAAGCTGCGGAAACAGAAGCCACTGCAGCTGAGGAGACGGAAACTACTAACACTGAACTATCAGACTTGATAGTTGTTAAAGACGAAGACGGCAACAGTATGGATCTCAATGAAATAGATGAGAGTCAGTACAACGGATTCATATACAAGCTGGAAGATGATACGACCAAGGCCGAGGTCAAAGAGATGGAACAGGCCATAGACGAACTTGATGCAGGGCAGGAAGTCGAGGAGGTCGTTAAGAGTGAGCTGTACGCGGCAGATTCTGTCGAGACCATCAGTGAAGTAGTAGAGCCTGAAAAGGTCGAGTATATAGAACCGAATTACATTATGCACGCTTTTGATGTTCCAAACGATCCGGATTATGAATATTTTAAGTGGCAGCTGGTTAATACAAAAGTACCTGACGTCTGGAACATGGGAGTGTTTGGCGACGGAGCAACCGTTGCGGTTCTTGATACGGGTGTGAATACGAAGCATCCGGATTTGAAGTCTGAGAATTTCGTTAACGCTTATGATGCTTTTACGGAAACAGATAATGTTACTGATTGGGCCGGACACGGCACTTCAGTCACGGGAATCATCGCAGAAGCTCGCAACAACGGCAGAGGGTTTACGGGTGCGATGCCTAATGTGAAAATAATGCCCGTTAGAGTTTTAGATCAAGAAGGAGGCGGAGACCTAACCACAATCGTCCCTGGAATCAAGCAAGCAGCAAATAAAGGCGCTGATGTAATCAACATGAGCTTTGGAGGAAGCGGTGCTGACTCAATAACGCTTAAAAACGCATGTGAGGAAGCTTTTAACAAAGGGGCAATTCTTGTGTCGGCGACAGGGAATGAGGCGACGCCGTTCTACGCGGGACCGGTGAATTATCCTGCCGGATATGATTGCGTAGTCAGCGTGGCTTCCGTTGATTCACATAACACCAGAGCTATTGATTCTAACTACAACAATAAAGTCATGGTTGCGGCACCGGGAGAATACGTTCGCATCATTACAAGGTCTGGAGGGTACAATTTCGGTTCGGGAACATCATTTGCAGCGCCGCAGGTATCTGCTCTGGCAGCCATGGTCAAGTCCTACAATCATGATTTCAGTCCGTCCAAATTCATGGACTTACTGAAGATTACATCCAAGGACCTGGGCCGGCCGGGATATGATATCGAGTACGGATACGGACTTATTGATTTCAGCAAAGCCTATGGATATATAACAAACAGCATTCTCTGCAGGGATATGTCCCTGTCTGGCTACACCTATGTTTATGACGGGGGAGTAAAAACACCTGGCGTTACACTAAGTCTTGGTCCTGAAAGGTTGGTTAACGGAAGAGACTATACTGTTTCATACGCATACGGCAGAAAAGCCGTCGGCACATATAGGGTAACAACTACGGGAATCGGCAAGTTCAGCGGAACAAAGGCTGCATCGTTCACGATTATTCCGCCGCTTGTCAAAGGCATCAAGTCTCCAACACGCGCGAAGAAGAAGCTGACTGTACGCTGGAAAGCATTGAGCAAAAAACAGAAGAAGCAGTATAAGAGCGTAATTACTGGTTATCAGGTGCGAGTATCGACAAACTCGTCGTTCTCAGGTGCCAAGTATGTGAGAGTAAAGGGCCTGACCAAGACAAAGGCTACGGTCAAGGGCCTTAAGAAAAAGACATACTATTACGTACAGTACAGATCCTACAAGACCACGGGATCCGGAACGTACTACTCCAAGTGGAGCGGAATAAAGAGAGCTAAAACCAAGTAGATGTCAGATAATAAAGTGAGGAATACAATGAAAAAGTGGCTTGATATTAATGCCGCAAATCCTGAAGATGCCAAGGTGCTGATCCTTGGCATTCCTTTTGATGGGGGAACGAGTCAGGAGGCGGGAGCCGCGGAGGGTCCGGCGAAACTCCGTGAGCTCGGAGAGGTCTACATGCCGTGCGCGACAGACGACTGGCATGTTCTCGACACTCAGCCGATAGTTCATGACTTCGGCGACGTTGACATGAGCGGAACATGGGAAGAGAGCTTCGCCCGCGTTGAGGCCGAGGCTCTGGCGATGATGAAGCACGGCAAGTTCAATCTGTTTCTCGGCGGCGACCACTCAGTTACGATACCCCTTCATAAGGCTTTTGCAAAGGCAAGAGAAGGGGAGAAGATCGGCGTCATTCATTTCGACGCCCATTTCGATCTCTGCGATTGTTACGACGGACACATCTGGTCTCACGCGAATACGGAAAAACGCGCTTTGGATGACATCATCGGACCGGAAGAGCTGCTGTTCCTTGGAATCCGCGCGGCCGAACCGGAAGAAATAGAGATTGTTCAGAGAGAAAAAG
>CADAHK010000153.1 GCA_902787725.1 uncultured Eubacteriales bacterium
TGCGGATGACGCAGACCAGAGGGTGTATGTATCCTCGGCCCTGTCCATTTCGACAATAGTGCATACCGCGGATTCCAACGGACGGTTTTGCGGAGCAAAACGGACGCGATGCGGAGCGAGCGGACTAACCTATAGCAATTAACAAACTTACGGACTCCTTATAATGATTGAGGCCATCGGAAGATGGACTAATACTCTAAGGAGGATGCCGTATGTTAGATTACAAGAGCATCATAACCAAACGGTACGCGCTGAAAATGTCCTACCAGGATCTCGCAGATGAGTTCAGCGCAAGCAAATCCGGAATCAACGACTTCATCCGTGCTTTCGAGAAGTGCGAAAAGTTGTCGTACCCGCTTCCGGAAGGAATCACGAATTACGCGATCTACGAGTTGGTGTATGGCCATGCACCAGGCACCAACAATCGTAGCACTGACTATGAGCAGCCGGATTTCGCGTATGTTTTCAAGCAGATGGACGAGCGGAAGAACATGACACTCGTCTACCTCTGGGGCCGTTACCAGAAGAACTGCACTGCAAAGGAGACCAGGCCTTACCAGTACAGGCAGTTCTGCGAGCTGTACAGCCGTTGGTGCGAAGAAAACTATGAAACTCTCCACATTCAGGCTGTTATCGGCCAGAAGATGGAAGTTGATTTCGCCGGCAAGACGTTCGACCTGATTGATAAACTCACTGGAGAGATAACCCGGATCGTTGTTTTTGTTGCGGTACTTCCTTACTCCCAGTTTGTCTACGCTGAGGGGATGACCTCTACCTGTGAGCCCCAGTGGATTGAGGTCAACAATCATGCCCTGGATTATTTCAGAGGCGTACCGCCCATTGTGGTTTGTGATAATTGCAAGCAGGCGGTCATCGCGAACAAGGACTGGATCGATCCTGACCTGAATCAGGATTATGCTGCATGGGCGGATCACAACCACACCGTGATTCTTCCTGCCAAGGTTCGCCGTCCAAAATGGAAAAGCAGCGTAGAAAATGCCGTGGGCATCCTCGAGAAGGGATTCTTTCATGATCTGGAAGAAAACCGTTACTTCTCTCTGGAACAATTCAACCGGGATCTTTGGTTGAAGCTGGATGCCCTGAACCATGAAAACTTCAAAAAAAAGGATTACAGCAGATACGATCAGTGGCTGGAAGAACGCTCCGAACTGATGCCGCTTCCTTCCATGCATTACGAGTACATGGAAAGAAGGACGGCAAAGGTGTTTGGCGACTTCCACGTTCGCTTCGACAATGCTTATTATAGCGTTGATAAAGCGTTCTTGCACAAAAGTGTCATGATTGCTGCATCTGCCACAAAAGTCAACATCTACTCCATGAAGGGAGACCTGATCGTCAGTTGGCGCAGGGCTTCCCGCAGAGGAGAATGGTTAACGGATCCATCACACCTTCCGGACAGCTACAAGCAGATGTCTGAGTGGAACGCAGCATACTTCACTCGAAGGGCGATGACAGTTGGTCCTTATACGGTCAAGGTTATCGAGCATGTCCTGAAAAGTCGTGAACATGAGGTTCAGACATACCGTCTGTGCCTTGGAATTCTCAACTATACGAAGAAGTACAGCAAACTGGCTTTGGAGGACTGTTGCAAAATGGCGGTCGAGATGAACCATATCTCATACTCTTTCATTAAGAACTCCATTGCCTCCGTAGCCGAAGAGATCGGGACTGCAGGGTTTAATACCAGGCTCAACGAAGAGCGGAATAAAGGTGCGTTCGTAATGAGCCCTCATGCCGGCGATATAGACCGGCTGCTCTCCAGGAGCAGTAAACTGGCTGAGGAGGTGCGCAATGAAGAATTCTGACCGCATCAATGAGCTTGTTGATGAACTCAATGAACTAAAACTGTTTAACATGGCATCTGCGCTCGATTCGCTGTATGGCTCAGGCCCCTTCAACGTTTTGGACAACGTTACATTGCTTGAGAAGATAATTGAGCCGGAATACGAGAATAAGACCTCTCAGCGGTTCCTGAACCGGCTGAAACGGGCTCATCTCGCAGGAGGACCACAGTCAATCGATAAGTGCCAGGATTCCGCTGAACGTAGCTATCTGCCTCCAGATATAACTACGACGCTGTCTTCAATGTTCTTCATCCAGGAGGGCTTGAACGTCTGCATTCTTGGGCCGTCAGACAGCGGTAAATCGTATCTGGCGCGAGCTCTGGGCATACAGGCGTGTCTGAAACACCGGGTAATGTACCATCATTGCGAAGAGTTTCTGGAGACGATGGTAGCGCTGAAGCAAGCTGATTACACGAAGTATAAGAAAAAGGTCAGGTACTATCTGAATCTGGATCTTCTTATACTGGATGACTTTCTGCTCCACACCATTACTGATGAACGCGAAATCAAAGTCCTATTTGAAGTCATGGAAAAACGTAGTGAGTTGTCAAGGTGCACAATTGTATGCTCCCAGAGAGAGCCGAACAGCTGGGCTTCAATGATCCTTAATGACGAAGTATCAGCAAACGCTATCCTTAAGCGGGCAACGAAGCATTACACTGTAGTGATTCAGCCAAAACAGTAACCTGAAAACCGCGTTTTGGGGCGTCCGTTATGCTCTGCATAGCGTCCGCTCTGAAACGCATCGGAGTCCGCTGGGCTCCGCAGAATGCACAAATGGTATGATGAGAACAAGGACAAGCATAAAGTGTATCTTAGCGCGATCCTTGATCTCTATGACAGGCGGATCGTCACATATATGGTCAGTGACCGCAACGACAACCCTCTGGTCTTCAATACGTTTGATAAGGCGATTGCCGTCAATCC
>CADAHK010000154.1 GCA_902787725.1 uncultured Eubacteriales bacterium
ACGTAGTCGGATATCTGCTTGTTTGTTCCCACAACGTGGTAGTGGAAATCCTTCTGATTGATTACGCCTATAATCTTGTCGATGTCTTCCTCATAGACCGGTATTCTCGAGAATCCCGTTTCCTCGAACAGCTTAGCCAGCTCTTCTTCGCTGCACTCCGTATCTACGGCTACCATCTCAGGACGCGGAGTCATGACCTCTTCCGCCGTCAGCTCGTCGAACTCGATGGCGTTCTGGATGAGCTCGCTCCTCTCCTCATCGATGCCGCCGCCCGTCTCGGCCTCCTCGACCATCGTCAGTATTTCATCATCGGTGATGGTCTCCTCACCGCTGAGTCTGAACAGCCTGGAGATGAACTTCTTCCATCCTGTGAAGATGAAGTTTATCGGCGTCAGGATCGCCATGAAAAAGCTTATGAGCGGCGCCGAGAACTTGGCGAAGGCTTCAGGCTTTTCCTTGGCTATGTTCTTAGGCGTTATCTCACCGAAAATGAGCACGACAACAGTGATCACGATGGTCGAAACCGCGGCGCCGTTGTGGGCCAGAAGTCCGACGAACAGCACCGTGGCGATGGCTGTCATCGTGATGTTGACAACGTTGTTCCCGATGAGGATGGTCGTCAGCAGCTTGTCGTACTTGTCCGCCAGGTCGAGGACTTTCTGCGCTTTGTCATCGCCATCGCCCGCCTGCGTCTTAAGCTTGATCCTGTTGATGGATGTAAAGGCGGTCTCGGTTGCCGAGAAGTACGCTGAGAACAATATTAAGATTATAATCGCGATGATTTTACCGGACATATTGATTATTCCACAAAGGCCTTATAGATTGCCTTGATTGCTGTTTCGAAATCCTTTTTTTCCACGCCGACGATGATGTTCATTTCCGAAGAGCCCTGGTCAATCATTCTGATGTTGACGCCTGCCTCTGCGAGGGCTGTGAACAGTCTTGCGGAAGTACCCTTGCGGGCGGACATGCCCGCGCCTACCGTTGCAATCAGCGCCATGTCTTCAACCACATCGACGCTGTCCGGCTTCAGCTGGTACTTGATCTCGTCGACCACTTCGTCAAGCTTGCCGTTCAGTACATTGTTGTCGATGACGACGGACATGGTGTCGATTCCAGTCGGCAGATGCTCGATCGTCATGTCGTGGTCCTCAATGATTCCCGCCAGTCTTCTGATGAAGCCCTTCTCATTTGCCAGATGGTTCTTGTAAATTGCGATAACCGTGAAGTTCTTTCTTCCCGCGATACCGGAAACGATCTGGTCCTCGTGGACCTCAAGGTCCGCTGTGATCATTGTTCCCTTGTCTTCCGGTCTGTTGGTGTTTCGGATATTGATTGGGATTCCTTCAGCCTTAGCCGGGAAGATTGCCTCCTCATGAAGCACGGACGCGCCCATGTAGGACAGCTCCCTGAGCTCCATGTAGGAAATCTTCTCAATCGGTTTCGGGTTGCTTACGATTCTAGGATCCGCCATGAGGAATCCTGACACGTCGGTCCAGTTCTCATATACATCGGCGTTGACGCCTCTGGCGATCAGCGCGCCGGTGATGTCTGAGCCGCCGCGTGAAAAAGTCTTGATGGCTCCGTCTTCCAGCTTCTCTCCGTAGAATCCCGGAATGACAGCGAACTCATGGTTCTTCAGCGTCTTGCCAATCAGATCGTTCGTCAGATCGTCCATCAGCTTTCCTTTTTCATTGAACTTGATGATCTCCTGCGCATCGACAAAGTCGAAGCCAAGAAAAGCAGCGATGATCTTTGCATTGAGGTACTCACCGCGGCTTGCGATGTAGTCTGCGGTTGTTCCCTGTTCAAGCTTCTCGCGAATGTTGTTGAGTTCTTCCTTGATACCTACGTCAACGCCCAGATTCTCTTCCGTCGATACGAATCTGTCGCATATGACCTGGAAAATCTGCTCGTACGGAATCTTGTGCTCTATGTGAGTCTTGCACAGATAGAGCAGGTCCGTGATCTTGCTGTCATCCGCGTAGCGCTTGCCCGGCGCGGAGACGACTACGTAATGTATGGAATCGTCCGCCTTGACGATGTCTCTGAGTTTTCTTATCTGTATTGCGTCGGCGACTGATGAGCCTCCGAATTTAGCAACTTTTACTCCCATTGATTTCTATTATTCTCCTTTGTGATGGTTTCCCTGCCTTTGCAGTATTTATTATCCAAGTTCTGCCTTGAGCTCGTCTACCTTGTTGAGTCTCTCCCATGGAACGTCGATGTCCGTTCTTCCGAAGTGGCCGTACGCTGCGACCTGCTTGTAGATCGGTCTTCTAAGATCCAGATCGCGGATGATAGCCGACGGTCTCAGGTCGAAATGCTTCTCGACGATCTCTGCCAGTTTCTCGTCCGAGAACGCGCCCGTGCCGAATGAGTCGACCATTATTGATACAGGTCTTGCCACTCCGATTGCGTATGCGACCTGAACCTCACACTTGTCCGCGAGTCCTGCCGCTACCATGTTCTTGGCAACCCATCTGGCCGCATACGTGGCGCTTCTGTCGACCTTTGTAGGGTCCTTGCCGCTGAACGCGCCGCCGCCGTGGTGTGCGTATCCGCCGTATGTGTCGACGATGATCTTACGGCCTGTGAGCCCTGAGTCACCCTGCGGTCCGCCGATGACGAACTTACCTGTCGGGTTCACGAAGTACTTGGTCTCGTCATCGAGCAGCTCGGCAGGAATCACCGGCTTGATTACGTGCTCGATGAGGTCGGCCTTGATCTGCTCCTGTGTAGCATTCGGATTGTGCTGCGTCGAGATGAGGACCGTGTCGATTCTCTTG
>CADAHK010000155.1 GCA_902787725.1 uncultured Eubacteriales bacterium
AGAGTTTGCGTTAGAAGCTTACCTTCGAGGTGTTCTTCCAGATTCCCATCTTTTCAGCCTGCTTGATGAGGTCATCTCTGAAATCAGGATGCGCGATATTGATCAGGAGTTCTGCACGCTGCCAGGTGTTCTTGCCCTTAAGGTTGGCGATGCCGTACTCTGTTACAACGAAGTTGGTTGCTGTACGAGGTGTTGTTACGATACTTCCTTCGGAGAGCATCGGCTTGATGAGAGATTCTCTGGTGCCGTCCTTAAGGGTTCTTGTAGATGGCGTACAGAGGAAGCTCTTGCCGCCTTTGGATGCGTATGCGCCAAGAACGAAGTCAAGCTGTCCGCCCGTACCGGATACTTGCTGTACGCCGGCTGACTCGGAGCAGACTTGCCCGTAGAGGTCGACTTGAATGCAACTGTTAATAGAAATGAAGTTTTTGATTTTTGATACGGTTTCAATGCTGTTGACATAGTCGACTGGTGCGCTGCAGCAAATTGGGTTGTCGTCGATGAAGTCATAGAGCCGCTTGGTACCGCCTGCGAATGTATAAACAGCTTTTCCTTTATCCACAGGCTTGTTTCCGGTGAGCTTTCCTGCTTCGAAGAGATCCACATAAGCGTCTACAAACATCTCCGTGTGTGCGTTGATGTTTCTGACATCTGATTCTGCAAGCATGGAGCCGATGCAGCCCGGCAGAGCGCCGATTCCAAGCTGCAATGTACTGTGGGATTCAATCTGGGATACGACGTATTCTGCAATGTACTTGTCAATCTTTGTCGGTGGCTTATTGAACAGTTCGTCCATCGGTGAGTTGGACCCTTCGACGACATAGTCGACGCCGTAGAGGTTGAGCTGTGTCTGATGGCCATGGGCAATCGGCATATTCTCGTTGACCTCAACAATAACTTTCTTCGCACTCTTGATGACGCCCCAGATATCCGCAACCTGCGGTCCGATGTTGAAGTTTCCGTGTTCGTCCATAGGAGCGACCTGGAAGAAAGCGATGTCCAGTCCGCTGTCATTGTGCTGCCAGTAAACCGGCAGTTCATTGAACATCATCGGAATATACCAGCAACGGCCGGCTTTGCACATTTCACGGTCGAAGGAGCTGAAGTGCGCTGATGAGAATCTTACTTTCTTATTGTCATCAGTAGCCAGATACGTTTCGAAAGGGGCGTTGCGCACACCTACAGTACTGATGATTTCTACGTTCCAAAGCTCATCCGCACGTTTTGCCAGAGCCTTGTCGATGTCCTTTACGGTTCCAAGGCCCAGACCGAAATGGATACGGTTGTTATTGTGGACCATTTCAGCAGCCTGCTCTGCTGTAATGAGCTTTTCCTGATACTTCTTTTCGAGCATTGAAGTTTTATACATCTTTTTATCCTCCCGGATTCCACATTGTTATCCTTTAACGCATTCTATTGTAGCACCGTGTAATAATCGAGTAAATAGAAAATTGTTATTTATTTAACAAGAAAGCCCTAAAAATTTTTCAAGAAAGTAGTTGACAAACAATATTATACGTCGTATAGTATTAAACGAAAAATAACATTGCACGAAGAAAGGAGGCGCAAAGTGGCTTTTAAGATCGAATCAAGCTTAGATCGAATCAAGCTTACTCGACGCGTGCGCCCTGGCAATTCTAAAAAGAGGGGACACATATGGGTATGAGATTACGCAGGAGATGAAGAGCGCGATTGTGATTTCGGAATCGACTCTTTACCCGGTTCTGAGAAGACTTCAGAAAGAAGGACTTTGCAGGACTTACGATCAGCCTTATCAGGGAAGGAACCGCAGATACTACTCCATAACTGAGAAAGGCGAGGCACAGCTGCTTGAGTACAGAAAGCAGTGGAACGATTACAAGACAGCAATCGAAAAGCTTATGGTAGAAGATGAAAGGGGTGGCGAGAATGACTAGGCAGGAGTTTATTCTAGGCAGGAGTTTATTGTTACGCTGAGGGAAGGTCTCAGGAAACTGCCGCCGGAGGAGATCGTTGCAGCAACTGAATTTTATGAGGAGTACTTCGACGAAGTTCTGGAGTCCGGAGAGAAGACGGAAGAAGAGATTCTGGACGAGCTCGGCAATCCGAAACGCATAGCGGCTCAGATCAGAGCGGATTACGCCGCAAGGCTTCTGGATGGAGATGAGACACTGCTGGGCGAAAAGCCGACGACGAAGAAGAAGCTCTCGGCAGCATGGTGGGTCATCATAGGAATCGTATCGGCGCCTGTTTCCATTCCTCTCGCGATCTGCGCGTTCTGGGTGGTCTTCGGACTCGCCTGTGTGGCGGTAGGCCTGGCTGCAGGAATCATCGGATCGGCAGTTGCGGGACTCGGATGCGTCGTATTCGGAGCCGTCGCAATGGCAGATGCGGTATCGTCGGGGATCATGATTATAGGAATCGGCCTGATAGTGCTCGCGGCGTCAGTCGCGGCGGGAGCAGGGCTCTACATAGGAGTCCGCGCGGCGGTCATCGCCATCGCAAAGGCAATCCGGAAGGGCAGAGAAAAGCGCAGAATCAAAAGGCTGGCTGAAGACAAGTCCGCCGGGGAAGACTGGGTTTATGTGAGCAGGCCGGATGAAGACGAAGAGGCATTCATGAGGGAGATGGAGGCTGACGCCGCAGAGGCAGAAGCGGCTATAGAGATAGAACCTGAGGCAGAGCAGATGTTGTTAACAGGGGGTGAAGGAAATGAGTAGACTGGCAAAGTTTTTCATAATATGCGCAGCAGTCTGCGTACTGGGAATCGTGATGACCTTCGCGGGTTACGCAGCCGGCGGAGTCGATGATCTTCAGAAAGTCGCGGACAAGCACGAATGGCTGAACGTCGGTCCGAATTCAACTGAAACGGATGTCCTGGAGGTCGGGGAATTCCAGTCCATCGAAGCTGAAGGCAGCCTGGACATAGCAGTTCTGGCCCCGGCAAGCGTGAAGGATGAAGCAGCTCCGGACTTCGTGGAGGACATGTATTACGAAGGAGCTGAAGGAACCGTCGTAGTAAGATGGGGCAAAGGCAACGGCGCGCCGGTAGTAACGAATGAAGACGGGGTATTAAAGATAAAAGGCAGCACTGACAGCATCGATAATGTTGAGGTCAACCTCACAGGCGATGATCCGAGTCCGGATGTAGTAGTCTTCTGCTCAGACAATGAGCTTGAAAGCATTAATATCAACGGCAAGTACGGAGACACTGCGATGGCAGGCGTAAAGAGCAAGAGCACCAAAGTCAACGCGGATTCAGGAGACATTGAAATCGAAGACGTGGAAGGCGGCGAAATCACGGCTCAGACACAGACGGGTGACATTGCCGCAGGTGGTATCGCAGGCGGAAAGCTTGCCCTGAAGACAGGCACAGGTGATATAGATATCAGCAAATGTGCCGGAGAAATAAGCGCAGAAACAACGACCGGAGACATCGAATTTGAAACGACTCTGCCGCAGAGTCAGTTCGAGATGGATCTTTCGGTCAACACCGGTGAGATCTCCGTCAATGAGGACTCGATCGACCCTAATGAATTCTATTCAAAGGGAGAGCCGAACAAGCTCACGTTCAGGACGGATACCGGAGACATCGACGTTAATTTCGCCGAAGATTAATCAGCGACCAAAAGGGGTAGGGATTTTAGAGGCTATTATTGCGGAAACCGCAATCGGGATTATATAGGTTACAGGGAAGCAGAGAAGCAGAATCATGACTACAGCGACAGGCTTACGCATGATGTAGGCGTACATCGCGGAAACCAGCATTGCGACAGCGAAGGCACCGTCCATGCCCACGATTAGGGCGAATGTGTAGCCGAGCAGAGCGCCGCTGAATATGATCGGGAATATGCTTCCGCCCCGCCATCCGAAGCTGATGCAAAAGCTGACAAGCGCCAGCTTGACGATGGCGGTGAGAATCATGACGGCAGGAGAGGTCTGCTGCCAGCCGGCGATAAGTTCCTCGAGCTGATGTTCACCTGAGAACATGCTGAGCGGAAGGAATGCGCCGGATAGGGCAACTGCAGCCGCCGCGATAAACGAACAAATAAAATAGTGACCTGAAAGCTTACCTGCAGCAATGCGGGTAAGCTTTTCTACTGTCAGATAGAAAAGGGCGAAAACGACGCCAATGGCGATCAGAGGCAGAAGCCATTTCCACTGGTCGATTCCGATGGCGTGATGGGCGTCGAATCTCGGAAGTCCGGCCGAGCGGCCGGTAAGTCCGCCCAGAAACAGAAACGCCAGCATGCCGCCAAGGGCTCCGCAGCAATAGATGACAATGCGGGTCCGCTTGCCCGCGAGCTTCTCCAGATAGTGTTCGGATTTATCGTCCGGCTCCAGGTTGTGAGCTATGCCGAACAGGGGCGATCCGAAGATCACGCCCAGCATCGCGGCGAACCCCGCTTCTGCGAGAGCGGTAATTTCTTCATTTCTGTATTTGAGGTTGGCTCCCGCCCAGTAGCAGAAACCGACGATCAGACCGGTCAGTCCTGCCTCGGGACCGAGGGCTCCGCCGAAGATGAGCGGAAGGAGCGCGGCGATCGCGATGTGATGCAGATTGCTGTAAGGATAGTGCCCGTCTCTTTTTACGCGAAACATGACCTCTTCCATGGTTTCAGGAAGA
>CADAHK010000156.1 GCA_902787725.1 uncultured Eubacteriales bacterium
TGAGGTTTACATCAACTACGATCAGTACTCCGGATGGCCTGTAATCCTGGCAATGTTCGGATACGCGATCCAGCTGTACATGGACTTCAGCGGCGGCGTAGACATCGCCAGAGGCGTTGGACGCTGCATGGGAATAGACATGGCCAGAAACTTCAGAAGGCCGTACTTCGCCGTTGACCTGACGGATTTCTGGCGAAGGTGGCACATATCCCTGAGTTTCTGGACAAGAGACTACATATTTTTCGCTGTGGCCATGTCAAAGCCGATAGGAAGATTCGGCAAAAAGTGCAGAACAGTTCTGGGCGACCGTCTCGGAAAGCTGATTCCGGTATTCATCGGTCAGATTCTGGTCTTCCTGACTATCGGCATGTGGCATGGAGCGGAGCTGAAATACATAGCATACGGTCTGTACAACGCCGCGATCATAATAACGGGAATGTGCCTTGAGCCGTACTTCATAAAGTGGCTCGAGAAGCTTCATATAAACAGAGAGGGCAAGGCCTGGACGGTCTTCCGCATGATAAGGACGTTCTGCATCGTTTCCTTTGGCAGAATCTTCTCGAACGGACAGTCCTTCAAGGCCAGCATCCACATGATGAGGTCCATATTCCGTCCTTATCAGGGCAAGTTCATAACAGCATTTACTGCCTTTGCTCTGACTAAATGGGATTACGTGGTGATCTTCTTCGCCTGCCTCGTAGTGTTCTGCGTGAGCGTCATACAGGAACGCCGCTACAACTACAAGAAGGCACACGAAAGCGGCGGGGCGCAGATCATCGCCATGGTCGGACAGGGCGCCGGCAAGGAGACTGACGCAGAGATGCGTGAATTTATAGATGAGAAGGCTGTCTGGATCAGGTGGGCGCTGTACATAGCGCTGTTCCTGGCCGTGCTTATCCTCGGAGTATACGGACCGAGCTACGACCCGACAGTATTCATTTACAGAGAGTTCTAGGAGATCAAGATGGTTAGAAATGTACTGCAGTATCTTGAGGCGAGCGCCGGAAAGTATCCGGACAAGATCGCGCTCAAGGACGAAAACGAACAACTTACGTACAGCGAGTATGTGGCAAACGCAAAGGCAATCGCCACCTATCTGGCAACTCACGAGGCAAAGGATACCCGCAACAAGCCGATCGCTGTAATCATAGACAGAAACATAAAGTCTATCGTCGCGTTCATAGGCATAGTTTACAGCGGCAACTTTTACGTGCCGATCGACAACACAATGCCTGCGGAGCGTGTTGAACTGATTTACAACACGCTGGAACCGATAGCGGTCATAGACGCAAGAACCAACACTTCAAAACCTGTTGAAGGCGCGATTTCCATGGAGGAAATCCTGAGCACGGCCGTTGACGAAGAACTAATCGCGGAAATAAGAAAAGCGGCGGTCGATGTCGATCCTCTGTATGGAATATTCACATCAGGTTCAACGGGCGTTCCTAAGGGCGTAGTGGTCTGCCACCGCTCGGTCATAGATTTGGTCGAAGCTTTCGCGGACGCCTTCGGGTTTGATGAAGAGATGATTCACGGAAATCAGGCGCCGTTCGATTTCGACGTTTCCGTCAAGGACATATACAACGCAATGAGAAACGGCGCGACAGTTGTGGTAGTTCCGAAGAAACTGTTCATGCTGCCTAAGCTGCTGCTGGAATTCCTGAACGAACACAACATCAATACGATGATCTGGGCTGTTTCGGCACTGAGAATAGTATCGGATTTCAAGGCTCTTGACGCTGTAGAAACCATGCCGAAGGTAAGATACATCATGTTCTCCGGTGAGGTAATGCCGGTCAAGGCTCTGAACTACTGGATGGATAACATGCCGGAGCCTCTGTACGTCAACCTCTACGGACCGACGGAGATCACCTGCAACTGCACATATTTCGTTGTAGACGGCAAGCAGGACGAGTGGAAAGCTCTGCCTATCGGCAAGGCCTTCGAGAACACAAGAATCCTGCTTTTGGATGAGAAGCGTGAGAAGCTCGTTACAAAGCCGGGAGAAGTCGGCGAACTGTGCGTAGCGGGAACAAGCCTGGCCCTCGGATACTGGAACAATCCTGAGAAGACGCGTGACGCCTTCATACAGGATCCGTCCATAAAAGAGTACCAGAGTCTGATCTACGCCACAGGAGACATGGCCTATTACGATGAAAACGGTGATCTGGTCTTCGCTTCCAGGAGAGACTTCCAGATAAAGCACATGGGGCACAGGATAGAGCTCGGCGAAATCGAAGTCGCGCTGAACGCCATTCCGTTCATAGAGACGTCATGCTGCCTCTACGATGAGGCAAGGGGTAAGATCGTATGCTTCTACCAGTCCCAGAGTGATGACACGAGAGCGATTGTAAAGCTCCTTGGAGAAAAGCTGCCGAAGTACATGTGGCCGAACATCTTCAAGAGATACGATAAGCTGCCGATGAACAAAAACAGTAAGATAGACAGAGTAAAGCTAAAGGAAGAAATATAACTGAGAGGAGACTGAAAAATGGAAGAACTGCTTAGAATCATGAGTGAAGTAAGACCTGATATCGACTTTGAGAACGAGACTCATCTTATCGACAATGAGATGCTCGACTCATTGGATATCGTGGCGATCGTTACAGATGTCAACGATGAATTCGACATCTCAATCAACGTAAACGATCTGCTTCCGGAGAACTTCAACTCCGCGAAGGCGCTTTATGAACTGATTACAAAGCTTCAGTATGAGTAATGCTGCCCGCGTCGCTGTGGGAGCACTGAG
>CADAHK010000157.1 GCA_902787725.1 uncultured Eubacteriales bacterium
TAAAGGTTCTCGGAATCCTGTCAATTGTTTCTATCCTCGTAGGTTGCTTGTTGGCGTCTATATTGGCGGCGAGCCAGCTTCTGAACGCCTTGGCGTCGTACGCATCTTCGGATTTCAGCTGTATGAACAGTTTCGGCGCCTGACCGGTCAGAGGGTCATCGATCGGAATGAGGGCGCAGTCTTCAATGGCGGGATGCTTGACCACGACAGCCTCGATTTCCTCGGGGCTTATTTTAATTCCGCCGAAATTAATGACGTCATCATCTCTTCCCAACATGTATACCAGTCCGTCTTCATCGATATATCCCAGATCCCTGGAATATATCACCCCATTCTGCATGGCCTTCGCGGTCAGTTCAGGGGCGTTGAAGTACTCGCGCATGGTTATATCGCCGGAGCATGCCAGAAAACCGAGATGATCCGGGGATGACTCTATTATGTTTCTGTCTTCGTCTACTACCATGAACTTCGCGTTGACAGCGGGTTTGCCTATACAGCCTGGTTTGCCGGACATTTTGTTGAAATCCAGCAGACAGGCGCAGCCAGCCTCGGTGCTGCCGTAGAAATTATATAGCCTTGTATGCGGCAGTATACGGGAGAGATGCTGCTTGTCCTCTTCCGCCAGAGGGGCCGAACCGAGCTGAATGTAATCCATCTGATCAGCGTAGTCTCCCAGTCTGTCTCCGCCAAGCTTGAAGATTATTGAAAGCATGGATGGAGAGAGGTCCATTGAGCAGACCTTGTATTCATCGATGAGGCTGAACACCTTTTTCAGATACATCACGCCGTCGATCAGTACGACGCTGCTGCCGTTGCACATGTTGGCGTAAGTTCTGCGCAGGCCATGGGAATGGCTGACGGGCATTGGAATCAGTTCCACGTTGTCTGCCTTTTGCTCCACGCCCGTACAGACGTTTTCCGCGATGGCGATGTCGTTTCTGTGAGTCAGAACGACGCCTTTGCTTTTGCCTGTCGTGCCTGTGGAAAAGAGAACCTCCGCGACACAGTCGGAATCAGGGAAATCAATCATGTCAACGTCTATGGAAGCCATATATTTCTCGTCTTTGCGGGAATCGGACCCGCAAGCGTAACTGCAAGCGTCGTTTATGTCAAAACATGAGACATGTTCCACGTCATCCAGAGCGCGAGTGCTTATGAAGAGGCGTGAACCTGTTTCTTCCAGGATTTCCTTCATTCTGCTCATTGCGGCGTTCTGTTCAAGAGGAACAGCTATGGCCTTGAGAAGGTGAACCGCGAAGATTACTATCATGTAGTCAACACTTTGATTACTCTCTATGACAACGTAATCATCCCTGGATACGCCGCGGCGCGACAGTTCAATGGCAAGACCTGTAGACGCGTCCCAGACCTGCTTATATGTCAGCGCTTTTTTCTGGTCAGCCAGGCAAAGCTTGTCCGGATTATCGACTGCGTGATGGGCGATGTTTTCGATGACGGATTTATAGAAATTCATAAAACTACCTCGTGTTTTTTCAATCGATACATAATGTAACATAATTGGGCGCAACAGTAAATAGCAAGGCGTCAGAGGGTTGTTATAAAGGGCGTTTTGTAATATAATTAAACGGATAGTGGGGTTCTTTTTGCGTGCAACTTTACAGGAGATTTTAAATGAAGGGCATAGTACTGGCAGGAGGGAAAGGCACACGCCTTTATCCTATGACAAAAGCCGTATCAAAACAGCTGTTACCGATATATGACAAACCTTTGGTTTACTATCCGATATCGGTTCTAATGCTTGCGGGAATCCGCGATATACTGATCATTTCCACACCGGATGACATCGAGGCATATAAGAGGCTTCTGGGTGATGGAGAGAAGATTGGAGTATCCTTCAGTTACATGACTCAGGACAAACCTAGAGGACTTGCCGACGCCTTTATCTTAGGCGAAGACTTTATAGGCAAAGACAATGTATGTCTTGTTCTCGGCGACAACGTGTTCTACGGTCAGGATCTGACGAAGATCCTCAATGAGGCAAAGAGCAGGAAAGAAGGCGCTACAGTATTCGGATATCCGGTTAAGGACGCGCGCGCATTCGGAGTCGTGGAATTCGATAAAGACAGAAACGTAATATCCATCGAGGAGAAGCCGAAGGAACCGAAGTCGAACTTCGCGGTTCCGGGGCTGTACTTCTACGACAATGATGTCATAGAAATCGCTAAGAATGTTCAGCCTTCGAAGAGAGGAGAACTCGAAATAACTTCTGTCAACAACGCGTACCTTGAAAAGGGAAAACTCAAGGTAACCCTTATGGGCCGCGGAATGGCATGGCTCGATACGGGAAATCCGGAAGGAATGCTGAAGGCGGCGGAGTTTGTCGAGACGGTTCAGGCGAGACAGGGCTTCTACATCGCCTGCCTTGAGGAAATCGCGTGGCGCAGAGGCTTTATAGATGATGAACAGCTTAAGGCGCTGGGAAAAGAACTCAAAATGACAGATTATGGGAAATATCTGCTTTCTCTGATATAACATGACCGCAGGAGGAATTAATTGGCAAGTAAAGAGAAAAAGAAAATAAGCAATAACGCAATAAGGGCAGCGGTGTTTCTGTGCATCATAGCCATATCGGTGATTGTATCAGCGAATCTTTTAGTGTTCGCTGACGCCGAGTATACGAACAAGGTGCTCGAGCAGTTCTACGATCAGGATGAGGATACGGTTGATGTCATCTACTT
>CADAHK010000158.1 GCA_902787725.1 uncultured Eubacteriales bacterium
ATAAGGGATCGGCTCTTTCACTGCGGCGTTTCCAAGGATGGTTTTCACAGCATCTATGAAGGAGTAGTCCTTGACTTTTATCAGATAATCAAGCGCAGATCTCCCTCCAACGTCATGCGAAAACCAGTACCATTTCCCGTTGCTGATTCTGAGCGACTCGTGTTCGCGTGTGCAGTAGGTGTTGCCGGATACACGAACAAGCTCCTGCGGCTCATAGTTGCGGAGATAGGTCATGAGATCCATCTCCCTGGCCTTTAGAATGTCATCTGCCGCAATATAGCCCATTGTGCATCACCTCGCTTCCTGCTGCTGACGCATAAAGTCTCTGCGGATGATCGCATTGGCGCGGCACTCTATGGTGTCACGGATGTTGTCCATGTGATCTGTTTCTCGCTTCTCAAAGTCCTTGAATACATCGGCAAGCGGGCTGCGCGACTGCAAAAGCGCCTTGCACTGCTTGTCAGACAGATCGTGGTACTCCAAAGCCAGGACGATATCTTCTCTCACCGTGAACTCATAGCAGTGATTGAGGATTTCATCAGGCGGCTGAGATAGCAGCCATTCACGATACCGCTGCTGTTCAGCGAACATCTTCTCATACAGCGCGGTATTCAGCTCTTCATTGGTCATTTGCAAAACCTCCTTCATAAAGATTTAGCCGCCGATGTGGTAAGCATCGACGGCTATGTAAAGCGATAGCCGCAAGGTTTTATCCCTGCGGCTATCAAAGTATTATTTCATGATTTTCAGAAGCAGCTCGTTTACATCCTCCGTGGGCTTGCCCTGCGCGATCAGCTTGTTTCGGAACGCAAGCAAAGCATATTTGGCAAGCCGAAGCTGTTCAGAGCTGAGCTCTACGATTCGCTTTTCTGCTTTACGACGGAACATCTCAAGCACCTCCATCTCTTTTCTGACTTCATTGTAGCGAGAGACGTCCGACATTACAAATGTGCAAATTGTTTTTTATCGCTCTCTGTTCGGTTCTTCCTCTGCTCGCTCACCGTCAACGATCTCATTTTCTCGCTTATCAAGGTTTAGCATAGCGTTGAGCTCATTGAGCCGCGCCGTCTTGGTCTTCAGCTCCTCCTCTTGGGGGAACGGCTTTTGAACCTCAAGCTTTGCGTTTTCGAGCTGGACCTTCGTGTTTTCGAGCTGCGCTTCACAGGCTGTCAGCTTCTCTTGGAAGCTGTTCAGTGCATTGTCCAGTCGCTGGATATTGCCGAAAATGTCGGTGCCCAGCGTTACCGTATGCCGCAGCTCATGCTTCAAGGTGATTTTGTACTCCCGGCTGAAGCTATCAAAGAACAACTCCATATCAAAGCCGCGATATTCACCGATGTGAATCGGGTCCGGATTTGTCATGGACTTGCAGAGTCCAATGATGGCTTCACCGGCTGCTTTCTTGTCCGTTACCGTTCCTCCTGCCATTATCATAGGAGAGAAGCCGTCCTCATTTGGCAGCGTATTTTGAGCAAGCTGTGCCATGTCAGCCTTATAGCCCTCAATCCGCTGCTCCAGCGATTTGATCTTCTGTGGGAACTCCTTGATGATCTGATCCTCCAGCGCATAACGCTGACTCAGGTGGTTGGCCTTGAGAAGCTTCAAGCGGGAAACATCAATGTCCAGATCCATCTTTTCCTTAATGTGCGGATTACCGGCGCACAGGGCTTTGATTTCAGCATAGGACAAAGCGGTTTCGTCAATATCCTCCGCGGAGCGAACAGGGCTCTTGGAGGTCATGATCTGGCCGATGAACTTCTGCTTGCCCTCCACAAGCTGATAGAGGTAGCTGTCGAAGGTGTTCTCGGTTACATAGGTGTAGATGTCCACCTCCGGATTCTCGTTGCCTTGCCGGATGATACGGCCTTCCCGCTGCTGCAAGTCTGACGGTCGCCAGGGACAATCCAAATGATGGAGTGCCACCAGCTTAGTCTGGACATTCGTGCCTGCGCCCATTTTCTGCGTAGAACCAAGGAGCACCCTGATCTGCCCTGAACGAACCTTGCCAAACAGTTCCTTCTTCTTGGCTTCAGTTTCTGCCGTGTGGATATAGGCGATCTCTTCAGCGGGGATTCCTTTCTCAATGAGCTTCTTTCGGAGATCGTCATATACATTGAACTTGCCGTCGTCGTTGTGCGGCGTGGACAGATCGCAGAAGACCATCTGTGTGGATCTGCTCTCCGCTGTGCGCTGCCAAATATCAAAGACATTATCGGCGCAGGCTGATACTTTGCTGGTTTCGCTGTCCGGAAGCATATCGTTCATGAGTCTTTGGTCGAGCGCCAGTTTCCTACCGTCGTTGGTAATCAGAAGCATATTATCGGTGGAGGAATCCACCATCTTGTTTCTGACACGCTCCGCACGGTCGGAAAGCCCTTCTACCATCTTTTTCTGGGCCTCAGACGGTTTCAGAACGATGTTGTGATAGTGCGCCTTCGGCACAGGCAGATTCAGCATATCCGCTGTCTGAATATCCGCCGTTTCCTTGAACATAGACATGAGTTCCGGGAGGTTGTAGAACTTGGCAAACCTCGTTTTTGCCCGGTAGCCGGTACCCTCCGGGGAGAGCTCAATCGCAGTAACTGTCTCGCCAAAGGTCGAAGCCCAGGCGTCAAAGTGGATCAGGTCATTCCTTTTTAGGGTGCTGTACTGGAGATATTTCTGCATGGTGTACATCTCGACCATGCTGTTGGAGATCGGTGTGCCGGTCGCAAACACAACGCCTCGGCCTCCGGTCAGCTCGTCCAGATACCGACACTTCATATAGAGGTCGCTCGACTTCATGGCTTCCGTCTGGCTGATACCGCCCACGTTCCGCATTTTCGTGAACGCGGCGAGGTTCTTGTAGTAGTGTGCCTCGTCAATGAAAATACGGTCAACGCCCAGCTCTTCAAAGGTCACGACATCATCCTTCCTGGACTGGTCGTTCAACTTGTCGAGCCTCTGCTTGACCGTCTTCTTTGTGCGCTCCAACTGCTTGATGGAGAAGTTGTCGCCTCGATTTCTTTTGAGCTCGGCAATGCCCTCCAGCACCTCGTCGAGCTGTTGCTCCAGAATAGCACGCTGCCGCTCAATGGACATTGGAATTTTCTCGAACTGGCTGTGCCCGATAATCACCGCGTCATAATCGCCGGTTGCGATCCTGCCGCAAAACTTTTTCCTGTTTTTGGTCTCGAAGTCTTTTTTCGTTGCCACGAGGATGTTCGCAGAGGGATAGAGCTGGAGATATTCGCTCGCCCACTGTTCCGTCAAGTGATTCGGAACAACAAACAGGCTCTTTTGACAGAGCCCCAGCCGTTTACTCTCTTGCGCTGCAGCAACCATTTCAAACGTCTTCCCAGCCCCCACAACGTGCGCCAGCAGTGTATTGCCGCCGTAAAGGATATGGGCAATGGCATTGACTTGGTGCGGTCTGAGCGTGATCTCGGGGTTGATACCCACAAAGCTCATATGACTACCGTCGTACTCACGCGGGCGTGTGCTGTTGAACTTTTCATTGTAGAGCCGTGTCAGCTTTTCGCGCCGTTCAGGATCTTTCCAAATCCAGTCCGCAAAAGCCTGTTTGATAAGCTCCTGTTTTCCCTGCGCGATTGCTGTTTCCTTTTTATTGAGCACAGCCGTTTTCTTGCCGTTCTCATCCTCGATATAATCGAAGATCCGCACGTCCTTCAGGTTCAGCGTCTCCTCCATGATCTTATAACCGTTGATGCGGCTCGTACCATAGGTGTTGTACGCTTTAACGTTCGTGCGGTCGTAGGATTTACCCTCCACATTCCATTCGCCCGTGTACTGTGAAAAATGAACATGGATGTTCCACTGGCAGTATCGCGGTGTGCCGAACAGCTCAAACATGAACTGCTCCGCAATCTCTGGAGGAAGCCAGGTCGCACCGAGTCTGACAGAGATCTCGCTTGCCGTCAGGTCAATGGGCTGTACAGCCTCCAGTGCTCGCACATTCTCGGAATAATCTTCCGGATAGAGCTCTGCGCTGCGCCGTGCCCATTCGAGCTTCTCGCGGACATTGCCGGAAAGGTATTCATCGGCTGGGAGATACTTCGGCCTGCCGTCATCGTCGCTCGTGTGCATGGGATTCAGGAAGATAACTCCCTTCAAGTCCTCAAACAGCTCTTGTTCACTCTTGCCGGTCAGCTCCATCATATAGGGCATGTCGATCTTGGCTTTTTCAGCAAGTGAAAGTGCATACGCTTCCGAAGCTGTATCCACAGAGAGGATCGTAACCTTCTGCTTGATTGTCCGCTTGGAGAACATATCTGCCTTTCGGATGAAGTTGCCCTCATCGTCAAGCACCTCCAGAGAGGAAAGCAGGCAGTAGGAGCTGTCGGAGCTGAAGGCGGAATTGTTTGCCCTTGCGTTGATCAGCCCATACTTTTTGCTGAAATCATCATAGAGTTCATTCAGTCTGGCCTGCTCCGCTTGAATCTCAACATCGGAGTAGTCCTCCGTCTGATACTCGATGAGCGTCCTTACACAGTCGCGGATGGCGATCATGCCCTTGATACGGTTTTCCGCCGTCATGGAAACCTCAACGGGGTTCATTCGGCTGTTCTCTCGAAAGTAGAGCTTGCCGTCTACCACCGTATAGCTAAAGTTTCGCACGGACGGGTCTGCGGGAATTGAGAGGTCTTCGTCCTCAGCTTCGAGATCATCCAGCTCGAACTCGGTGATCTCAGCGTGGATGTTTTGAATAGCGTCCTGCGGTGATCTCAGCGTGGATGTTTTGAATAGCGTCCTGCAGCAGATCTCCCAGCTCCGCGCCCTCATAAGGAATGCAAGCCGACTCCGGACCGTGTGCGCCGCTGATCATCTGCATATCGCCAAGCACCATTTCCGGGTTGCTGACAAAGTATGAGTTCATGCGGATACCGTTTTCATCTGTTGCGAGGTGAACCCACTCCGGCTCGATGTCGATCAAACGGTCTCGCTTCTGCAGGAAGATGATATCCGATGTGACTTCCGTACCTGCTGCATCCTTAAAGGTATTGTTCGGTAAGCGGATCGCCCCAAGCAGGTCAGCTCTCTGGGCGATATACTTACGGACTGCCGGGTTTTCCTTGTCCATCGTTCCCTTTGATGTGATGAACGCCACCACA
>CADAHK010000159.1 GCA_902787725.1 uncultured Eubacteriales bacterium
TCCTGAAGAGCTCGACTCTGTTCATGCCGTAACCGAAGCTCTTGCTGAGGCCTTCGGCCTGAAGCACGTCCTTGCCGCTCTGGAAATTCTGCCTGAAGTTCAGCTTGAGTTTGCCGTGGCCCGCGTCCGGACGCTCCATGAGATCCATGGCGCTGAGGCGCTTCTCTCTGGAAGCCGCCCTCTTGGCCAGCTTCTCCGTGCCCCGCTGCTTGAATCTGCGTATCATCTCCTCCTGGCGTTCGATCTCCTTCTGCTGCTTCTCGTAATGCCGCATCTCGACCTCGCGCCTGTTTCTGCGCTCTTCAGCGTAGAAGTCGTAATTGCCTTCGTATATGCTGAGATGACCATGCTCTATCTCGAATATCCTGTTGACCGTTTCGTTGAGAAAGTATCTGTCGTGGGAGACGATCATTATCGTTCCCCTGTAGCCTTTGAGATACTGCTCGAGCCACTTGAGGGTACCGATATCCAGATGGTTCGTCGGCTCGTCCAGGAACAGGATGGAAGCAGCATGGCCAGAGCCAGTCTCGTCTTCTCTCCTCCCGACAGTGTTGAAATCTTCTTGTTGTACATGGACTCATCAAAAGCCATGCTGGTGAGTATGCCCCTTATCTCGCTCTCGTACATGTATCCGCCCATGCGCTCATAGCGGTCGCGGATCTGTTCGTAGCGGGTCAGCGCGGCCTGCTGTCCTTCCCCCTCTTCGCCGGCCGCCGCGAGGAGCTGCTCCATCTCCTTCTCCATCTCCGGGAAGTGCTCGAATATCTTTCTGACCTCCTCGATGACAGTGCGCTGGGAGTCGAATCCGCCGTCCTGCTCCAGATATCCGATCTTAAGCTCCGAGGACACGAAAAAATCTCCCCCGTCATGAGGGAGCTGCCCGGCAAGCATTCTCAGCAGAGTCGTCTTGCCGGCTCCGTTGATGCCGATGATTCCGATCCGCTCGCCGCCGTTAACGGCAAAGCTGACCCTGTCCAGCACCAGATTCGAACCGTCGTATTCTTTTGTCAGGTTGTTAGCGGAAATTACTATCATATTTATGCAAAAGCAAACCGCCGCCGCTTACAGCGGCAGGTTCGGTATGGCGTCCAGGGTCAGGTCATCTGCGCCCTTAGCCTTGTATTTGTAGTATGCTGCGCAGCCTATCATGGCCGCGTTGTCCGTGCAGAGTATCGGTGACGGGTGATAAAGCCCAAGCCCGTGCTTTCTGCACTCAGCTTCCATCATCGCGCGAAGCCTGCTGTTCGCCGCCACGCCGCCGGCCATGACTATCTTGTCCTTGCCGAGGGAGATTGCCGCTTCGACTGTCTTTGCAACGACTACATCCAGCACCGCCTGCTGGAAGCTCGCCGCCACGTCTGCCGTGACGATCTCGCGTCCCGCCTGCTTCTCGGAATTTACGTAGTTCAGCACGCCCGTCTTGATTCCGCTGAAACTGAAATCCATGCTGCCCTTCTCAAGAAAGACGCGCTTGAATTCGACGGCTTCCGGATTGCCTTCCTTCGCGATTCTGTCGATGAGAGGTCCTCCCGGATATCCCAGCCCCAGAACCCGGGCGACTTTGTCGTATGCCTCCCCGGCGGCATCGTCGCGGGTGCTTCCGAGAACCTTAAGCTCGTTATAATCCGTAACCTCGACTATGTTGGTGTGTCCTCCCGATATGACCAGCGCCATGAACGGAGGCTCCAGCTCTTTATGTTCGATGAAGTTGGCGCAGATGTGTCCGTGGATGTGGTGCACGCCGATGATAGGTTTGCCTGTCGCCAGGGCGTATGCCTTTGCGGTGGCGAGTCCTATGAGCAGAGCTCCAACAAGTCCCGGTCCGTAGGTAACGCCTATGGCGTCGATGTCATCCATGCTCGCACCTGCGTCTTCGAGGGCCTTGGCGCAAACCCAGTTCACATTGTCCAGGTGATGGCGCGAAGCGATCTCCGGCACTACTCCGCCGTAGGCTTTGTGTATGTCGATCTGTGAAGAAATGACATTCGAACGAACGTCGCGCCCTTCGAGCACGACTGCCGCTGCTGTCTCATCACAGCTTGATTCAATTGCGAGAATAGCGAATTTACCGTCTATCACTTTTTACTCCTCCGCCGCGGCCTTTTCCGCATCTTCTTCCGGTTCTCTCTCCGGTTCGTGTCTCCACATGATCAGGGCGTCTTCGCCGCCGAATCTGTAGTATCCTTTGCGTACGCCGCAGGTCTCAAATCCGAATTTTTCATAGAGATTTATCGCAGGGTCATTGCTCCTGCGCACCTCCAGAGTGTGGTGCAAAATGCCCTGCTCAATAGTATGCTCAAGCAAAACGCTTAGTATTCCTTCTGCTATCTTTCTGTTCCTGTATCCCGGACGCACGGCCACATTTGTGATGTGCCCTTCGTCAAGAACCCACCAAAGGCCCGCGTATCCGACGACCTTGCCGCTGTGCTGGGCCACTACATAAAAGGCCCTTGGGTTCTCTTCCAGCTCATAGCTGATCGAGTCGAGGCTCCACGGATCAGGAAAGCATATCTGCTCGATTTCATATATGTCGCCGGCGTCCTCAGGCTGCGCCTGTCTTATTATCACATCAGCCATTGGCCTTCTCCCCGGACTTTTCAGCGGCCTGCTTCGCCCTGAGTTTCCTTTCGGCCTCGGCCATGCGCATGTACTCCGGCTCGAGGCTTTCGAACATCACTCCGCCGCCCGCAATGAATTTCGCGGCGCCAAGCATCGCGACTTCTTCCGCTCTCTGGTATCTTATCTCTTCAGGCGCAAAGGCAACCCCATCGCTCCTGATCTCTTTTATCTTCTCTCCGCAGGTATCTACGCCGTCGCCCATCATGAACACCCGGCTGAAATCTTTAACCGCTTCCATGAATTCATCGATCGTATAAGGGCCGGCCTTGACGACTTCCTTCAGGACCGCGCCGTCACCCGGATTCTCAAATACATATCCTCCGCCGTAAACCTGACTCCTGCGGGCGTCAAGGATCGGACAGATTAGCGCTCCTGCCTTTGCATCGTCCGTCGAAGATGCTCTCATAGCCAGAGCTTCGAGGCTCGATACGGGAACGCACGGAA
>CADAHK010000160.1:0-715 GCA_902787725.1 uncultured Eubacteriales bacterium
CCAGCAGTCGAGAATTCACTGCACAAGGCTCGCCGGAAGCAAAGCGGATACCTGGTATCTGAGGATGCACGACAAGGTGCTGAACCTGCCTTTCAAGGAGAAGCTTCCGAGAGCGGTCAGGGACAACGCCATCGACGGTTACATCAATGAGTACGAAGAAGACGTCTGCGCCGAGGGCAACTGGCAGAAGTACTTCAGCGAGCAGCCTGAAAGACTTACCGCTGAGGAGAAGAGAGAGTATCTCGATCAGCAGAGCGGCGGCGTTCTGGCATCCGACGCGTTCTTCCCGTTCGGCGACAGCATAGAGAGGGCCAAGGCGAGCGGCGTGTCGTACGTCGTCGAAGCCGGCGGTTCAGTCCGTTCGGCGACAGCATAGAGAGGGCCAAGGCGAGCGGCGTGTCGTACGTCGTCGAAGCCGGCGGTTCAGTCAGGGACGATGAAGTAATCGCCGCGGCGGACAAGTACAACATGGTAATGATATTCAACAAGGTTAGACTCTTCCACCACTAAACCGGCAGGTGCCGTCAGGTCAGCGGAAGAGCATGGGAGTAAAGAAATGAAAGTAATGGTTGTAGGCGGCGGAGGCCGCGAGCACGCGATAATAAAAGGTCTGGCCAAGAGCCCTAAGGTGGACGTTATCTACGCTCTGCCGGGCAACGGAGGAATAGCGGCTGACGCCAAGTGCGTCGATATCGGCGCCAAGGATCTGGACGGA
>CADAHK010000160.1:729-4257 GCA_902787725.1 uncultured Eubacteriales bacterium
CTGGACGGAATCAGGGATTTCGCCGTATCCGAGGGCATCGACTACGCTGTTGTCGCACCGGACGATCCTCTCGCAATGGGATGCGTCGACGTCCTGCAGGCCGAAGGCATTAGATGCTTCGGTCCGGACAAGAAGGCGGCTGTAATTGAAGCCAGCAAGGTCTTCTCAAAAGACCTCATGAAGAAGTACGGAATCCCTACGGCGGCTTACGAAGTCTTCGAGGAAATGCGGCCTGCTCTCGATTATCTCGATACTGCGCCTGTACCGGCTGTCGTCAAGGCAGACGGTCTGGCTCTCGGAAAGGGCGTTATAATCGCCGAGACGAGAGAGGATGCAAAGGCAGCCGTGCGCAGCATGATGGAAGAGAAGAAGTTCGGCGACAGCGGATCCAGAGTGGTCATCGAGGAGTTTCTGACAGGGCCCGAGGTTTCAGTCCTTTCATTTACCGACGGCCACACGGTAGTTCCGATGATTTCATCCCAGGATCACAAGAGAGCCCTGGATGGAGACAAAGGCCTCAACACGGGAGGCATGGGAACTGTCGCGCCGAACCCATACTATACGGAAGAAGTCGCGGACAGATGCATGAACGAGATTTTCCTGCCGACGATCAAAGCGATGGTCGCGGAGGGAAGACCTTTTAAGGGATGTCTCTACTTCGGCCTTATGATAACGGATGACGGCCCGAAGGTAATTGAGTACAACTGCCGCTTCGGGGATCCTGAAGCACAGGTCGTATTGCCTTTGCTTGAGAGCGATCTTCTGACTGTCATGGAAGCGGTTACCGACGAGAAGCTCGCCGAAACTGAAGTGAAGTTCTCGGCGGACAGCGCGTGCTGCGTTGTCGTGGCGTCCGGCGGATATCCGTTGGAGTACAAGAAGGGGTGCGAGATAACCATGGGCGAGCTCACCGGAAACACGGAGGTTACAGCCTACGAAAACGCGGCGAAGATCACCTTCGAGAACGCGTACTACAGAAAAGACATCGGAGCCAGAGCACTAAAGGCAGGGAGGAAATAAAATGGTTTACAGAGTTTTCGTCGAGAAGAGAGAGTCCGTTGCGAGCGAGGCAAAGGCGCTTCTTTCGGAGATAAGGACGTTCCTGGGAATCAGTTCCGTTGAGAAGATACGCATATTCAACAGGTACGACGTTGAAGGTATCTCCGAGGAGCTCTTTGAGGAATGCATCGGAAGCGTTTTCTCAGAGCCGCAGGTCGATGACGTCTACAGATGGAAGGGCGACGAAGAGACCTTTGCGAAGATGGGCGACGCAGTGTTCGCCGTTGAGGCGCTGCCGGGACAGTACGACCAGAGAGCCGACTCAGCCGCTCAGTGCATCCAGATAATCTCTCAGCAGGAGAGACCTCTCGTGGCGTGCGCCAAGGTCTATCTGCTGACAGGAAAGATTTCAGCGGAAGAGCTGCAGCAGATAATAAGCTACGTCATCAACCCTGTCGAGATGAGACAGGCATCCCTCGACATGCCTGAGACGCTGAAGGTCGAATACGATCTCCCGCAGACTGTCGAGTCCATCGAGGGATTCAACGACATGGACGACGAGGCTCTGCGCCAGTTCATAGCTGACCGCGGTCTGGCCATGGACGAAGGCGACATCCACGTCTGCCAGGACTACTTCAGAAGCGAAGGCAGAGTTCCGACGATTACAGAGATAAAGATGATCGACACCTACTGGTCCGATCACTGCAGACATACTACATTCAACACGATCATAGACAACATCGAGTTCGAGGACGAGACTCTTCAGGCAGCCTACGCCGACTATCTGAAGACCCGCGAGGAACTGGGAAGGACCAAGCCTGTCACTCTCATGGACATGGGCACCATCGCCGCAAAGGCATTAAAGGCCGCGGGCAAGATGGAAGGCCTGGATGAGTCAGAGGAGATCAACGCCTGTACGGTCAAGATTAAGGCTACGATCGACGGCAAGCAGGAAGACTGGCTTTTGCTCTTCAAGAATGAGACGCACAATCACCCGACGGAGATCGAACCTTTCGGCGGCGCTGCGACCTGCATAGGCGGAGCAATCAGAGACCCGCTTTCGGGACGCGCCTACGTATATACGGCAATGAGAATAACCGGAGCGGCCGATCCGAGAAAGCCTCTCGACCAGACGATGAAGGGCAAGCTGCCTCAGAGGAAGATTGTAACCTCCGCGGCAGACGGTTATTCGTCATACGGAAACCAGATCGGCGTTTCCACAGGACTCGTTCAGGAGATTTACCATGACGGTTACGCTGCAAAGAGAATGGAACTCGGCGCTGTAATCGGAGCTGCTCCTGCGTCCAATGTAGTCCGCGAGAGACCGGCCCCTGGAGACATCATCATTCTCCTCGGTGGCAGGACAGGACGCGACGGCTGCGGCGGCGCTACAGGATCATCCAAATCCCACGACCTTTCGTCTCTCGAAAGCTGCGGAGCGGAAGTCCAGAAGGGCAACGCTCCTGAGGAGAGAAAGCTTCAGAGACTGTTCAGAAACGGCGAAGCGTCCCGCATGATCAAGCGGTGCAACGACTTCGGCGCGGGCGGCGTTTCTGTCGCCATCGGCGAGCTGGCCGACGGACTGGACATCAACCTCGATGTCGTGCCTAAGAAGTACGAGGGTCTGGACGGTACTGAGCTTGCCATCAGCGAATCCCAGGAGAGGATGGCTGTTGTCATCGCGGCGGCAGACAAAGACCGCTTCTTTGAGATCGCCGACGCTGAAAACCTCGAAGCTACGGTAGTCGCTACCGTAACGGAAGAGCCGCGTCTGGTAATGCACTGGAAGGGCAACACTATAGTAGACATCTCGAGGGAATTCCTCGATTCAAACGGTGCTGAAAAGCACATAACAGTCAAGGCGCCTGTTGCGTCAGCGGACGCGCTTGAAAAAGACCTGCCGTGCGGCTGCTGCGCGGATGACAAGAACTGCTCATTCGCCGAGTGCCTCAAGGCGCTCGCGGCTGACATCAACGTCTGCTCGCAGAAGGGCCTTTCGGAGAAGTTCGACTCCACCATCGGAGCCGGAACTGTCGTCATGCCGTTTGGCGGCAAGTATCAGATGACGCCGGCACAGAGCATGGTGCAGAAGATCTCCGTAGAGGACGCTGTGTCCGACACCTGCTCGATAATGGCCTGGGGCTACGATCCGTACATCTCGGAAAAGAGCCCGTACCACGGAGCTTATCTGGCGGTTGTCGATTCGGTTTCCAAACTCATAGCTTCCGGCGGCGGACGCGAGGCCATATATCTCAGCTTCCAGGAGTACTTCGAGAAACTGGGCAAGGATCCGTCAAGATGGGGCAAGCCTCTGGCTGCTCTGCTCGGAGCATTTGAAGCGCAGATGGGTCTCGAGGTTGCGGCTATAGGCGGCAAGGACTCCATGAGCGGGTCATTCGAGGACATCGATGTTCCGCCGACGCTCGTATCCTTCGCGGTCACGACGGCGGGCGTGGACGATATAATCACAAACGAATTCAAGGGCAAAGGCCACAAGGTCCTGCTGTTCAGACCTGCGCTGAACAAGGA
>CADAHK010000161.1 GCA_902787725.1 uncultured Eubacteriales bacterium
GCGATCTTGCAGAACTCTTCTGCCAGTGCTACGTATGGCTCGTGAGTAGTGATGTTGAACATTGAGTGGAAGTACTTGTCCGCCTGTGCCTTGACCGCTTCGATCAGCTCAGGGTGTGAGTATCCGATGTTCAGTACGCCTACGCCTGCGATCCAGTCCAGGAAGATGTTGCCGTCAACGTCTTCGAACATTGCTCCTTCGCCTCTTTCGATTACTGCCTTGTAAGCAGTCCCGATAGCCTTAGGAGTCGCCTTTGCTCTTCTCTCGATCAGAGCCTGCGCCTTAGGGCCCGGCAGCGGAGTTGTAATTTTAGGTAATGCTGTTCTTAATTCTGACATAATCTTTCCTCCTTGAAATATATTGTCATTTTATATAAGGAACATGTTAAAGAAACGAATACGTTTCTGCTGAATCAATTGTATCACAATGGAAATCATTCAAATGGATTGATTTCATTACATTCGTGTCGCGTTTATTTAATTATGTTGCTGACTTGTGTTATTTCTTCCTGTTCCTGGCTTTTTTGCTCTTGCTTATGGTCTCCTCTCTCGCCGCCTTAAGCTCAGCGATCTGTTCATCCGTCAGCTCAACATTTTCACTCTCTTCAGATTCGGAAATTACGGAACCCAGATTGATGACTGACTTCTCCAGTTCCATAATTATGTTGTTTATCTTCGCCAGCTTCTCCGGATCCGTTCCTTTGTTTACGCTGAGGTTTGCATTGTAGAGAATGTCCTCAAGTCTTCTTCTGACGTTGTACAGATTCTCACGGGCCTCGTTGACTCTCTTCTCGTCGACCGCGTCGGCAATAGCTTCCTTCATGGTTATGACGCCGCCGCCCTCTTCGAGCTCATACTCGGAGTTGACGTTCACAGGAATGGCGTCGAAGCCTATCTGTTCTTTAACAGTCTTCGCGAATTCAAGCTTCACTTCCGGTTCGCCGTGTACCAGGAACAGCTGCTTCGGTCCTTTCTGGAATCCCTTGAGCCATCCGAGCAGTCCGTTCATGTCGGCGTGGCCGGAGAATCCCTCCAGGTTGTGAATCTTCGCGTTGACCTGAACGCTTTCGCCAAAGAGGGTTACTTCCTTCGCGCCGTCGATAATGCATCTGCCCAGAGTCCCCTCGGCCTGATAGCCGACGAAGATTATACTGTTCCTCGCGTCCCAGAGATTGTGCTTCAGGTGATGACGGATTCTTCCTGCTTCACACATGCCGCTGGCCGAGATGATTACCTTAGGCTCTTTATCTATGTTCAGCCACTGGGATTCCTCCGTGGACTGTGTGAATTTCAGGTTCGGAAACTCCAGCGGATTCTCGCCTTTGCTGATGTAATCCTTGGTTTCGTCATCGAATACCTGCGCGTTGTTCTTGAAAACCTCAGTAGCCGCGGCAGCCATCGGGCTGTCTACATATACCTTGATATTTGACAGCTGTTCCTGCCGCGGATCAGTAGGATCTTCGTATATTCTGTTAAGTTCGAAAATCAGTTCCTGCGTTCTGCCTACAGCGAATGACGGTATTACTGTATTGCCGCCGCGCGCAGCCGTTTCGCAGATGATGTCCACGAGATGATTTACATCCATGGCGTTGTCCGGGTGATTTCTGTTGCCGTATGTCGTCTCCATGATGACGTAGTCGGCCTTTTTTATGATGGTAGGATTTCTGAGAATCGGACGGTCCATGACACCCAGGTCGCCGGAAAAGACGATCTTGGAAGCGCGGACTCCTGACTCGCCTTCCTCTTTCTCGGAAACAAATATCTCTATTTCTCCTGAACCTAATATGTGTCCCGCGTCATTGAAACAGATGCGCACTTCGTCGTTGAGTTCAACAAGCTGATTGTAGAGAACCGGCTTCACGAACTTCAATGATTCCTCCGCGTCCTTTTCGGTGTACAAAGGCTCGACGAGCGGTCTTCCCGCTCTGGAGTTCTTTCTGTTCTGCCATTCCGCTTCCTGCTCGTGGATGTGTCCGCTGTCAATGAGCATGATTCCCAGCAGGTCCGCCGTAGCGTCAGTGCAGTAAATCTGTCCTTTGAATCCTCTCTTCACGAGGAGCGGAATTCTGCCGCAGTGGTCGATGTGCGCATGGCTCAGGACAAGATACTCGATCTCAGCAGGATCAAAAGGAAACGGTTCATGGTTCAGTTCCTCCTGTGCCTTGCCTCCCTGGAACTGTCCGCAGTCCAGCAGCACCTTATGATGCGCCGTCGTAATCAGATGACATGATCCAGTAACGCCTGTTGTTGCTCCGCAAAATTGAATTTTCATGGTCTCTTTCCTCCCGGAATTTTGTCATTCCGTTTTTTCTCAGTCGATTATTTCTTTTATCAGTTCCGGCTTTTCGGTTCTGTCCGTACCTATTGTGTATGCCGCGCGGGCTTCTTCTGCCCCCGCTTCTGCCTTTGCTTTATTGTTTCCGAACACGGTGCAAAGCAGGTCTCCCGCGGCGACTTCGTCGCCGGTTTTCTTATCTAAAAGTATGCCTGCGGCCATGTCTATTTCGTCCTCTTTTTTCTCGCGTCCCGCGCCTGCATGCTGCGACGCCAGACCGATCTTCATGGCATCAAGACCTGTAACGAATCCCGCTTCATCAGCTCTTACTTCTACTGCAAAGGCAGCCTGAGGAAGCAGATTCATGTCTTCCGTGATTCTCTCGTCCTTTGCCGCTTTCAAGAGCTTCCAGCGCCTTCTTCTCCGCGTCGTCTCTGTCCGCCGCGCAGCCGCCGAGAAGTATCATCTCCGCAGCGAGCCTCAGCGAGAGATCTCTTATGTCTTCAGGACCTCCGCCCTTAAGAACGTCCATGGCCTCACCGACTTCCAGGGCGTTTCCAACGGCATTTCCAAGCGGCTGTTCCATGTTTGAAATTACGGCCGTCATGCTTTTGCCGCTGCCTTTGCCGATGTCCACCATCCACTCAGCCAGCTCCCGCGCGTCCTCATATGTCTTCATGAAAGCGCCCGCGCCGCATTTGACATCCAGCACTATCGCGTCAGCGCCCGCCGCAAGCTTTTTGCTCATTATGCTTGAGGTGATCAGAGCTATGCTCTCGGTTGTTCCCGTCACATCGCGGAGAGCGTACATTTTCTTGTCCGCCGGTGCAATGTGTCCCGTCTGACCAATTACCGCTATGCCCTTATCATTAACGGATCTGATGAACTCATCACGTTCCATGGACGTGACAAAACCGGGAATGGACTCCATCTTGTCGACTGTTCCTGGACTCCATCTTGTCGACTGTTCCTCCCGTAAATCCCAGACCGCGGCCGCTCATCTTGGCGATCGGCACTCCGCAGGCAGCTGCTATCGGCGCGACTATCAGTGTTGTCTTGTCGCCGACGCCGCCAGTCGAATGCTTGTCGACTTTGATGCCTTTGATTTCCGAAAGATCAACCGTGTCTCCCGAATCTCTCATGATTCCGGTAAGCTGAACCGTCTCTTCCTTCGTCATCCCGTTGAGGCATATGGCCATAAGCAGCGCCGACATCTGATAGTCAGGAATCACACCGTCTGTAAACCCCATGACCATGTACTCGATCTCGTCTTTGCTCAGGGCCTCGCCGCGTCTCTTTTTATTTATAATATCTACTGCGTTCATACGGTAATTATACCACAAATCATACTGTTGACTCCGTCTTAAAGCATAGTTTTTACGCCCACGCGTTAAAAAGCTTTTGCGTCTTTATGCTGCTGTGTTAAAATGACACATAAGACATAGGAACGGCTATAGAGAGGAGCACACCCATGTATCTCGTACAGAAGTACGGCGGCAATTATCTTAAGAACAATGAGGATCTGACGAAGATCGCCGACCACATCGCGAATCATCGTGAAGAGCTGGGGAAACTGGTTCTTGTCACGGCAGCGATGCATGAAATAGCAAACGAAATGCTGGAGAGAGCGGAGGATTTCAAGGACGGCATCGGAAAGCCTGAACTGGACGCCCTCTTTTCCGCGAGCGAATATCAGACGGCGGCGCTCATGGCCAGCGCGCTGGAGCAGAGAGGCGTTCCTGCCAGAGTCATCGACTACATTCAGGGCCAGTCGCTCACTCCGCTGGAAATTGAGAGCGGAAAACATGAGCTTATACTGACTGACATAAATAAAGCGCTGGAACAGAATGTCATCCCGGTCGTCGCGGGATTTCAGGGAATCGGCGACTATGAAATGAGCGACAGATTCGGCAGATATGGCTCGGCGGCTACGGCAGTAGCCATAGCTGGCGCCCTCGGTTGCGAATGCGAGCTGTACGGCAACACTAAACGCGTATATATCGTGGACCCGAGAGTCACTGAAGACCGGAAGAAGTTCGATGAAATAAGTTATGAAGAAGCAATGGAGCTGACCATGCTCGGAGACGGCGATCTGGAAGCGGAAGCAATTGAACTTGCAAGCATGCTGGATGTAAAGCTGTACGTTGGTCCGGCGCTTAAGGAAGATCATTCAGGAGGAACATACATCGTGAGCAGAAAGAATATTGTTGTTGAAGAAGCTGCCGTCAGCGGCATCAGTACATTTGATGATGTAGTAATC
>CADAHK010000162.1 GCA_902787725.1 uncultured Eubacteriales bacterium
GTCTTCGCGTCGAGCCCGCCTGTTGTGGACACCAGCGCGACAGCGGCGTCTATGGTCTGGAGCTATATCGGTGAGTTGATCTTCAACATGTTGATCCTCGTCGGTGCTGTGAAGATGGCGGATCGTCTTGTCAAAGAGATGATGGGAATCTGAGGTGCGTCATGGCAAAGAGAATCATGAATAAGTGGCGCGGCTATACCGTAGCGGATTGCGATTGCAAGTATTGTCTCTATTACGGCGGCAGGAAGAACCGTGAAGTGAACTGCCTTGCAGATGAGTGTGTCTGCAAGGCGGAGCTTCAGGAAGCTGCCTGTCGGGAAAGGAAAGAAAATGGAAGTAAAAATCAATAGAGAGATTCGGAACTATACCGAGTCAATGTTCTTCGGACTGTCCTTCAGACAGTTCGTTTTTTCTTTGCTGGCTGTTGGTGTTGCTATCGTGCTGTACTTTGCGCTCAAGCCCCATGTCGGAACGGAAACCGTTTCCTGGATGTGCATCCTTGGTGCGGCTCCTTTCGCGGCAATGGGCTTCATCTCCTATAACGGGATGACGGCGGAGCAATTTGTATGGGCGTGGCTGCGGTCAGAGATGATTGAGCCGAAGCAGATCAAGTTTGAGCCGGTGAATATCTACTACGAGGCGTTGAAGGACACCATCGACGCCAAGGAAAAGGAGGTCTACAAAGGCAATGATTAAAAGCATCAAAACAATCCTGTCTCAGGATAAAGAGAAGTTCGTGGTGCCGAAGAAGGTGCAGGATTTGATCCCCATCAAGTGCATCTGGCCTGACGGTATCTTTAAGGTCGGAAACAAGTTTTCCAAGACCTACAGGTTCAGCGACATCAACTATATGGTGGCAAGCCGAGAGGATAAGGAAAGCATGTTCCTGACCTACTCTGAGCTTCTGAATAGTCTGGATAGCGGTGCAACCACGAAGATCACGATCAACAACCATAGGCTGAACAAGGCGGATTTTGAGGACTCCATTCTTATGCCGATGAAGCGTGACGGACTGGACGGTTACCGCATGGAGTACAACAATATGCTCCTGGATAAGGCAACCGGAGCCAACGGCATCACGCAGGAAAAGTATGTGACCATCTCCGTGAGCAAGAAGGACATTGAGGAAGCGCGAGCATATTTCGCCAGAGTCGGCGCGGATCTGACGACCCATTTCACGGGGCTCGGTTCCAAGTGCGTTGCACTCAATGCAGTACAGAGACTGCGTATCCTTCACGACTTCTACCGCCCCGGCGATGAGACTGCCTTCGAGATGAACATCAATAAGAAGGCACGAATGGGTCACGACTTCCGCGATTATATTTGCCCGGACAGCGTGGAGCGGAGTGCAGACCACATCAAGCTCGGAGAAAAGTTCGCAAGGGTTCTGTTCCTCAAGGACTACGCGAGTTATATCAAAGACAGTATGCTCTCCGAGCTTACCGAGCTGAACCGGAATCTGATGTTGTCCATCGACGTGATCCCTATCCCTACGGATGAAGCGGTACGCGAGGTCGAGAACAGGCTGTTGGGCGTTGAAACCAATATCACCAACTGGCAGCGCAAGCAGAATCAGAACAACAATTTCAGCGCCGTCGTTCCCTATGATATGGAGCTCCAGCGCAAGGAGTCCAAGGAGTTCCTGGACGATCTGACGACCAGAGACCAGCGCATGATGTTTGCCGTTGTGACGATGGTTATCACGGCAGATACCAAGGAGCAGCTCGACCTGGATACCGAGACAATCCTCTCTACTGCGAGAAAGCACATGTGCCAGATGGCCACGCTGAAGTTCCAGCAGACGGACGGGCTGAACACGGTACTTCCGATTGGCGTCAGAAAGATCAATACGTTCAGAACCCTTACCACCGAGAGCCTCGCGGTTCTCATGCCGTTCAAGGTGCAGGAGATCATGGATCAGGGTGGTATCTATTTCGGTGAGAACGCGATCTCCCACAACCTCATCATGTGCAACAAGGCAAACCTCCTGAACCAGTCGGCGTTTCTGCTGGGCGTTCCCGGCTCCGGCAAGAGCTTCTCTGCCAAGGAGTTGATTACCTTCCTTATGCTGAATACCGACGACGATATTCTCATCTGCGACCCTGAAGGCGAGTATGCACCGCTGGTGGAGGCGATGGGCAATCTCGGATCGGTTATCAGAGTTTCTGCCGGAGGCAGGGACAGGCTGAACGCCATGTATATGGTTGACGGCTACGGTGAAAACAACCCCATCGTGGTGAAGTCTGAGTTCATCATGTCCTGTACGCTGCGTGATATGCTCCTGGAGCAGCCCGAACCGGAGGCAAAGCAGATTGCTTTGTCTCTTGAACTTTATACCACCGGATCGCTGGACATCTTCGGCAAGCAGAGCAATGTCGATCTGGACAAGCGCATTGTGGTGTTCGACATTCACCCGGCCTGCTGGTTATCACCGATACCATGCTGAACCGCGTGACGCTGAACTGGAAGAAGGGCAAGCGCACCCATGTCTTTATCGACGAGTTCCATGTGGTGTTTGAAAATGAGTTCTCGGCGCAGTTCTTCAACTCTGCATGGCGTCAGTTCCGTAAGCGCAATGCTTATCCGACTGCGATTACGCAGAACGTGGAGTACCTGCTTGACTCCGTTCAGGCCAGCACGATGCTCTCCAACTCTGAGTTTGTTATCATGCTGAACCAGGCGGCGTCCGACCGCGAGAAGCTCGCAAGGCTTCTCAACATTTCCAATGAGCAGATGAGCTATATCACCAACGCTGACGCAGGCTGCGGTCTGATTAAGTACGGTTCGGCGCTCGTTCCGTTCATCAATCAGTTCCCGCATGATACGAAGCTCTACCAGCTTATGACCACGCGCCCCGGTGAGGGCGAATTCGCAAGAGGGCAGGATTAACCCTGTCCTCAATCTTTTATGGAGGTAATTTGAAATGAAAATCAAAAAGATCATTGGCATCGCCGCTATTGTGGTCCTGTGCGGGATCGCGGTATTCTCTGGCGTCGTGTTTCATCACCAGTATCAGGATCAAAAGAACAGCGCACAGCAGTTTGAGGACTTGTCCAATATGATTGCTGACGTGGACAAGAGCGAACTCGACAAGGAGCCTGTCCCCGAGCCGGGTGAAGACGAGCCTGTAAGTGAGACACTCTCCGAGGAAGAACTGGCTGCGCGAGAAGCAGAGCTGGCGATGGAGAAGTATAGGGCTCTTTTCGATCAGAACAGCGATTTTGTGGGCTGGATCTCCATCGACGGCACGAACATCAACTACCCGGTCATGTGGACGCCGAATAATCCTAACTACTATCTGAAGCACAGCTTTGAGAAGGAGTACAGCGATTACGGCGTTCCGTATATTGACGAAGACTGCGTGATGGGAGAGAGCAACAACTACGTCATCTACGGGCATCACATGAAGAACGAAACGATGTTCCACGACCTTTGCAATTATGCCAGCAAGGACTTCTATGACGAGCATCCGATCATCAAGTTTGATACCCTGTTCGGCTTCGGAGAGTATCAGGTCGTGGCGGTTTTCCGCTTTGATACGAACAACGACACCTTCCGGTACAATCAGTTCACAGATATGGATGAGGAACACTTCAAGAACTTCATGAATAGTGTTCATCTTCGCCAGCTCTATGACACCGGCGTGGACGCCGAGTACGGAGATCACCTTATCACGCTTTCCACCTGTGAATACACCTACACCAATGGGCGTTTCGTGGTAGTTGCCAAGAAGGTTTAATCCTGTTCTTTGAGGAAGGAGGCGATAGCTATGAGCAGGATTAAGACGAGAGAAAGCGTGAAGGATATCAAGGTCATTGACAAAGCGGCTGTTGCCTCCGAGCGTATGAAGACGGCGCTGGTCAGGTCAAAGGATCAGTTTGAAAATCTGATGGACGATGGTCAGGTCACGCCGTCTGAATATGCGGAGGATAAGATCCGCTATGCTGCGGAAGATGTTGCAGATCGTGTCGGTCATGATGTGTCAGCCGAGACGAAAAAGGCTGTCAATAAAGGCAAAGAGGCATATCGGAAACATCGTGAGGAAAAGCGGATCGAAAAGAATGAGGAACGGGTCAACCGCTACGAAGAGCGCTTTCGCAGGGAGGAACAGGCCCGATCCGAGAGAACTTCTTCTCAGGAATCGCATTCACATCAATCTGCTACACGAGCCTCAGAGCCGCAAGGCCCTTCGCAAACGCGGAGTGAGCCTGCATCCAAACGGCAAGCTGTCTCTCAGAAGCAAAGCAGTGTTCAGCAGAGAAAGAAGGTTCGCCAGCAGACCGCCACAAGGGAAACGGCATCCACCAGTGGTGAAGTCCGGAAGAATGCTGTACGCGGAAAGCGAAACCAGACCATCAGGACTGCGGAGCGGACGGAACACACGATTAAGCAGTCCGCCCGTTCTGCCGGAAAGAAGACCGTGAAGAGCGGTGCAAAGGGCACGGTTAAGTCCTCAGAGAAAGCAATTAAGACAGCGGAGAAGACATCCAAAGCGGCCATTAAAACTGCTGAGAAAACGGCCAAGGCAACACAAAAAGCAGCCCAGGCGACCGCTAAGGCCGCACAGAAGGCTGCTGAAATGGCAAGGCAGGCTGCGATTGCGGCATACAAAGCTGCGGTGGCGGCAGCGAAAGCAATCGCCGCCGCGATCAAAGCGATTGCTGCTGCGATCAAGGAACTGATTGCCGCCATTGCCGCTGGTGGTTGGGTGGCGGTCGTTGTGATTATCGTTATCTGCTTGATCGGCCTTATCGTGGCATCCTGTTTCGGAATCTTCTTCTCTTCGGAAGATACTGGCTCTACGCAGACCATGCAGCAGGTCGTCCAGGAGATCAACCTGGACTATCAGAATAAG
>CADAHK010000163.1:0-903 GCA_902787725.1 uncultured Eubacteriales bacterium
TCGCGCAGACCCTGGCGCGACATCTCCGCATCCAGATGGCACATGCCGCCCGTGTGGAGCTGCACCGATGGGGCGCCGGTTTCATCCGCGATGGTGTGCGCGTCCACGTCGCTGTCGATGTCAGCTTCCATGACGCCGATCCTGAGCGGTGCCTTGCCCGCCGCATCCTGGTCGCCGTTCTGCTGCAGTTGTCTGATCGTGCTGACGAGAGTCGTGGTCTTGCCAGAACCAGGCGAGGACATGACGTTCACATAAAAAGTCTTCGTCTGCCGCAGCTGTTCGCGCAGCAGGTCCGCATCCTTGTCGTTGTCTTCGAGAATTGTTTTCTTGAGTTCGATGGTTTTGATATCCATGGCCATTCCTTTTCTTCAATTAATCACGAAAGTCATTATAGCACAGATTGTTATCAGACTTGCGGGGTGTATTTCAGCCAGAGTCCGTCGCCGGGCAGCCGCTGCACGTCGGCAAGCTTGAAGCCCGATGGTGCAAAGGCAGTCTGGCTTTTGCCGGAGGCCTGCGTTTGGCCCGCGGCGGAGGCCGGACGGTCGAAGAGTCCTGCTGATTTCGTGTTGCAGTCGATCATCGGCAGGATGATGATGTTCACTTCGTCCAGGCAGCCCGCCTGCAGGAAGGTCCAGTTCATCTGGCCGCCGCCGGTAAGCAGGACGCGCTCGATGCCGAAGATTGATTTGAGCTTCTTCAGCGCAAGCGGGAGATCCAGTTCGGTTTCGCCGGCAAATATGTATGAGATTCTGAGCTCGCGCAGGTACGCGAGGTAGCCTTCGTCGATGTCCTCGGTGAGGACTTCAATGACGTGGGCAGGCGGCGCGCCTCTGTGGCTTACGGTGTTTCCGCTCCACTTCAGGGTGCCTTTTGTATCCACGCAGACGATGTAGCTGTTAA
>CADAHK010000163.1:925-3764 GCA_902787725.1 uncultured Eubacteriales bacterium
ATTATGGCGTCGGCGCGGTAGCTTTTGCGTATATCGTTGTCACTTTCGTAGACAGCCTCGGCGGCCGGCGTAAAGAAAAACTTTCCGCTGATCCGCCCGTCGATTGATGACTGCATGTGGCAGATTACATATGGCCTGTCTTTTGGTTCGTTCATGTGTCGCTCCTTAAGTTTAAGTCTATATGCGTCGCGCTACAGCAGCACTGGCGTCGCGCTACAGCAGCATTGTCTTGTCTTCGCCCATGCCCATGCAGCCGTCGAGCACGTACTTGTTGCCGGCCTCGTCGAGGATGAAGCCCTCGAGCTCGCCGAAGGTGATGTAGTAATCGATGTTCACGACGCCCGCGTGCACGATCATCGGATTGAGGCTGCGGACTTTGAACGTGATGTCGACCATGCCGTACTCGTCCTTGATCTTCCACTCGGCGTAGTTCTTGAAGTCTGCGGTCTCAGGCTCGCGTGTAAAAGTAACCGGCGGCAGAATGCTCGACGCTCCTTCGAGCCACAGGATGTTTTCGTTGTACTTCTCCTGGTCGATGGACTGGTTGCGAGTCAGATTGAACGCCAGATACTTCTTCTCACCGTTGAAGTCGTAGCGGCCGAGAGTCGTGACCCAGTCGTAGTGCGCGCGGCGAGGGTAGTAGCCCCTGTGATCGTCGATGACCGCGACCGTGTTCTCGTCGCATTCCATTTTCTCACCGTTAATAATAAGGAAACCTTCGGCCTTGAAGAAGTCCTTCTGGGAGTAGAGCGGTCTCGGCTTCGTCTCGGAGAACGGGATGCTCGCGATGCTCGGCTCAGAGAGCCTGGTCAGATGCAGATCATAGAAAATGTCCGCCTCGCCGTAGTTCTCCTTCATCGCAGCGACAGCTGTCTTGTCATCGCGCGGATCAGTGATCAGGCACTTGCCTTTGCTCGCACCCGAAAGATCGGCGCGTCCTTCGTTAAATGTATTCTCGTATCTTACGAAGCTGACCGGCGTCTCGGCGTAAGCCACGGAACCGTTGATGAGGTTCGGCGCGATCTGAGTGTCGGCGCTCTTCAGATTGTTGTCCCAGCAGTAGGTCTTGTGGGTGCGCTTGTCATAAAAGACATTGAGCGTTTTGCCGAAGATGCCCATGTCGCATACGACCGCCAGCAGCACGCCGTGTTCAAAGTGCACCTCGGTGGCTTCCCAAAGCGTCAGCTTGAGACGGTTGAACGCGTTCGGCAGGTGAGTAGGGCCCTTGAGTTTCAGGAAATCCATCGCCTCGAACTCCTTCTCAAAAGTACCGAACTCGCAGGTTCCGTCAGGCCTGCAGATGTTCGCCGGCGTAGTCACCGGCCGGCGCGTTTCATTTATGTATTTGCTGTATTCGCCTCTGATCTGGTTTTGCATATCATTTCCTCCTTACAAAGCAGTTTAAGAAATAGAAATAATCAATTCAGCATCTAATGCTTTTGCAATCCTTGAGAGTGTGTTGATTGAAGGGTTTCCAATACCCCGCTCAATTCTTGATATATCTGACTGATTTATGCCGGTTGCTGCTGCCAGCTGTGATTGGGTAAGTCCGACTTTTGATCTCGCTTCAGCGACAGCATCCGCTACCAGCATATTTGCCTGTACTTTTTCTTTTCTGACCAATTCACCGCATTCGTAAATCGATTCCACGGAAATATCCAGATCGTCATTCCAGATGATTCCCAGCATTCCCACAAGTTTGCCTGACAGGAACAGGTCGCGATCTTCGAGCGCACGAAGCTGAGGGTACTTGTTGAAGAGTGTGGACATGTCATATCTCTTGACATCTCCGTTCTGAAAAGTCACCTCAAGTGTCGTGCCTTCCTTGAATTCTAAATTGATAGCTTTATGAAACACTTTAGTCCAGTGGCGGAAGTTTTCTGTACACTCCCGATTCCCACATATCCTCCAATTCCTTTTGATTGATCAGTATAAACTCCTTCACCATTGACGCTGCTTTTTTGGGGAAAACTCCTTCAATCAGTTCACCTGTTTTCAGCGAGAAAGGTGCGTCATACTCTTGAGTAATTGCGTGAACGTGCGGAGGATTGTGCTCCTTGTCACGCAGGTACATTACAATGATGATTCCATAAAAATGGGCAATAGTAGGCATGGTAAATCCCTCTTTCATTAGTCTCTATTTGCCCCTCTGAAGAAATTATATGTGTTATATCCCATAAAGTCAATAGGTACGGCAAAAGCAACCTTGGGGGGTGGTGACAGATCATGCGCAGTGAACAAACTGTAGTAGTTTTTTGCTCGAAACAGGTTGATTTCTGTGAGTTTTTGGCGATTATCAGAGTTTCAGCGCAGCATAGTCATAGTTTTTGACCCAAAAGCATTGTGTTTCTACTACTTTTATTTCTGGGACAGGCGGATTTGGCTGAAAAATCGTAGGAATAGACCTGAAATGGTGCGAAAACTACTACAATTCGCTTTCCGAGGGTGGTAGAATTCAATACATAAGAAAGAGAGGTAATGAAAAATAAACGGAAAGATGGTCCAGGATCACGCGCTGGTCATTCACGCGACAAATGTCATGGCGGCGATGGGCGCAATGGCAGAGCATTTTGGAGAAGACAAGGAGCATTGGCAGGCCGTCGGCTTTTTGCATGACTATGATTACGAGAAGTTCCCGGAGGAGCACCTGCAGCATACGGAGCAGGAGCTGCTGGCTGAAGGAGTGGACCCTGAAGACGTCCGCGCGATCATGGCGCACGGCTACGGGATCTGCACGGATGTAGAGCCGATTACGAACATGGAAAAGAGCCTGTTCACGGTCGATGAGCTGACGGGCATCATACAGGCGTACGCGCGCATGCGCCCGGAAGGGATTCAC
>CADAHK010000164.1 GCA_902787725.1 uncultured Eubacteriales bacterium
CGCCAAAAAGCAGAAGCCTTGTCGCCGCGGCTGCTGCCAGCGCCGCGCAGGTTCCCGTAGTGTATCCGTATCTGAGCATTTTTGTTCCGTTGCGATGATAATACTCAAACGCCACTTTGTGCTTCTCCTTACTTCTCTTTTAGGCCCCTTTTACCCCAGAATAAATCTACCATAAGCGGCCCAAACCGTCAATTTGACCCGGCTGATAACTGCGCCGTGTTAAATGCCCCATAATAAGGAAAAGCAGGAACAGATAATCAGGTTTCTGCGGGTCACCTGAATATCTGCGCCTGCGGATGAAAAGGCATTTTCACTAATACGGCCATGCGCCTTAATAAAAAATGCACTCACTCCTGAGTGCACCTGTATCACGCCTGCAACAGCCTTTGCCGTTACATAAAAAACGCCGCCGCCTCACCTCAGAAGACTAACTCAACCAATCTGACAGGTCTACCGACTTAATCTTTATAACCTACTAGGGCGCCTTCCCAGAGCCTTGGCTCCAGTGACTTGCGTTGACCGCCAGCCCGTTCGTCGATATCACGGTTGCTGAGACACAGTGCCGGAATTTCACCGGCTTCCGAATAATGTCCAGATTTGAAATATTCAATTATGCGGATTCCCTGAATCCACTATAATTCTACATCTTATGGCACCTTATGTCAACAATAAGGCGCACCGAAAAAGCAGCTATTACGCTACAGTTTCTGTATGGATTCGACGGCTTTCAGGAAGAGGATGCCGTGGTCCAGAACGGCGTCTGTTACCAGATCCTGATACTCGTTCTCCGCCTCTATGAATTCCTGACCGTACAGCTTCAGCATGACATTTGCCTTGCGGCTTCTGTTGAAGCCGGCGCCCAGGTTTTTGCTTCCGTCGAACTCGTCCTCCATGATGAGGACCGGGAATGAATAGAGCAGCACGGAACCGTTCTCGTTCTTGTCCTCGTCGGCGAGCGCCGCCCTCTCCTCGTCAGTCAGATCCACGTCGAGTTCCTGAAGATCGGCGACTTCCAGCATGAGATTCTCCGTATATATGCCCACATGCTCGGTTATGAGCTGCGCAAAGGTGTGAGCCAGCATGCTGTACTCCTCCCCGAATTCCGGAAAGCCCTCAACGTCCAGCTCCTGTATCACAACGCCTATCTCTATGTCCTGCTCAGGTGTTAGGGAAACATCGAATCTGAAAATCTCTTCAACATCGCCGTCGAAATCTTCGGCGGTGTTGTCTTCGAGTCCGTCCACCATTACGCCTAAATCTTCAAAAACTCCCAACTCAATTCTCCTTATTGCTTTTGCTTAAAACTCTGCTGTCTTCGGTGTTCTCGGGAACGGCAGCACGTCTCTGATGTTGCTCATTCCTGTCATGTACATGATGATTCTCTCGAATCCGAGTCCGTAGCCGGAGTGCACCACGCCGCCGTACTTGCGCAGTTCCATGTACCACCAGTAATCTTCCTCCGTCATGCCCATCTCCTCGATGCGGGCCTTGAGCACATCGTAGCGTTCCTCTCTCTGGGAGCCGCCGATGATCTCTCCGACGCCCGGAACAAGCAGGTCGCAGGCCGCGACGGTCTTGCCGTCATCGTTTAAGCGCATGTAGAAGGCCTTGATGTCTCTAGGATAATCTGTAACGAAGACAGGCTTCTTGTAAACCTTCTCCGTGATGTATCTCTCGTGTTCAGTCTGGAGATCGATTCCCCATTCAACCGGGTACTCGAACTTCTCACCGCTCTTCTTGAGGATGTCTACCGCTTCAGTGTAGGTGATTCTCGCAAAATCAGAATTGACGATGTTGTCCAGTCTCTCCAGAAGTCCCTTGTCGATGAACTTGTTGAAGAATTCCATCTCCTCAGGGCACTCGTCCAGCACGTACTTGATGACGTACTTGATCATGTCCTCGGCCACGTTCATGTTGCCTTCGAGGTCGCAGAAGGCCATCTCAGGCTCTATCATCCAGAACTCTGACGCGTGGCGCGCTGTAAATGAGTTCTCCGCTCTGAAGGTAGGGCCGAATGTGTAAATATCTCTGAAAGCAAGAGCGAATGTTTCGCCGTTTAGCTGTCCGCTTACGGTCAGGTTCGCCTTCTTGCCGAAGAAATCCTTGCTGTAGTCGATGCTTCCGTCTTCGTTTCTAGGCGGGTTCTCCATATCCAGTGTCGTTACCTGGAACATCTCGCCTGCGCCCTCAGCGTCACTCGCCGTGATGATTGGAGTGTGCGCGTAAACGAAGTTCCTCTCCTGGAAGAACTTGTGCAGGGCGTAAGCCGTGACAGATCTTACTCTGAATACGGCCGAGAATGTATTTGAACGCGGTCTCAGGTGAGCTATCTCTCTGAGGAATTCCATTGAATGCCTCTTCTTCTGGAGAGGATAGTCAGGGTCCGAACCTGCCTCGATTTCGATTGCCTTTGCCTTGATTTCAAAAGGCTGTTTGGCATCCGGGGTAAGTACGAATGTGCCTGTAACGAGGAACCGTCGTTGAGTTCGACGAATCCGAACTTGTTGGATCCTCTGTTCGTTCTGATCCAGCCTCTCACCGTAACCTCGCTGTCCGCGAACTTCTCTGTTTCTCTGAATAACTGTCTAACTAAAACTTCTGCCATTTTTCAAGCATCTCCTTTGATAAATTCCCTGCCATTCTAACACATGCGCCGCCGCCTCGTAAAGACCGCGTCTCCTGAGTCTAATACCGCCCTATCAGCTGTAGTAGCGGCTCTTCCTGTCGTGTTTGTTCTTCAGATTGACAATCAGGTGCACCACCCCGCGTATTATGGCGAAGATGGCGAAGAAGAACAGGAAGCCGAACAGACCGTACATTATGTCGTCGAATTCCATGGCTCCCGACCCCGTTACGCCCTGGCCGATCTCTATTGCAAAGGCAATAACGATTATTACGGTCAGAACATAGAAGAACGAAATGATCATGGTGTGTCCTGTTCTGGACAGCCACAGAAACAGCGGATGCAGCAGGAGTATAAGCGCTATTCCCACTCCGCCCAGAACCAGGAAGTGAAGTTCCTTGTCCGTGAAGCTCGTCTCTATTGAGTCATTCCACGACAGTATCGCGTAGTGGATTCGGGCAACCAGTCCGACTATTGCATATAGTAACGATTCCATGTGTTTTCTCCTTTTCCCTTATTACCCAAAGACAGATTGCGCCGCCTGTATCACATGCAGCACAATCTGCCGTTGATTTCTCTTATGCTCCTCTGAATCAGGCTATATGGCTTTTGCCTCTATCAGCCCATCTTTGAGAAGTCTGAAGCTCCGTGCTTGCAGAGCGGACAGATGAAGTCTTCCGGAAGGTCTTCGCCTTCGTATACGTATCCGCATACGTCGCATACCCAACCCTTGACTTCTTCCTGCGGACGAGGCTTGACGTTCTTCTGATAGAAGGTGTAAGTCATTGTGTCCACATCGTTGAGAACCGCGCTCTCGGTGATGTCGCAGAAGAACATCAGGTGGCTTCCTGTGTCAACTGTATCGAATACCTTCAGTGACATGTAGCCGTTTGCGTATTTGTTCAGGTACGGCAGTCCGTTTCCTGACTTGTCGTAGTGCTCGAAGTCGGCGAACTTGTCCACGTCTCTTCCGGACTGGAATCCGAAGTGCTGGAAGATCTGGAACGGAGCCTGCTCGTTGAGCGTGCAGACATTCAGAACGCCTGTCTTGTTGATGATCTCGCATGAGTAGTTCGCCTTGTTGACGCCTACGATGATTCTGCTAGGATCGTTGCTCACCTGAGCGACTGTGTTGCCGATGAAGCCGTTGTCCTTCTTGCCGTCGTTGGAAGTGATGACGTAAAGTCCGTAGCCGATCTTGAACAGAGCTGTCGGATCGATCTTCTTCTCTTCCTCTTCGACATCTGGCTTGATGTAGTCTGCTGCCAGCTCGTCAGCCAGCGCCAGGAGCTGTTCCTTGCTCTCGTCGTTAAGCGCAGACAGAAGAGTTACTGTGTTCTTTGCGAAGGTGATGTCCTTGCTCTTCTCGAACATGCCTTTCATTACTCTTGCCGCTGTCGGAGCCCATGAACCG
>CADAHK010000165.1 GCA_902787725.1 uncultured Eubacteriales bacterium
ATCATGACTGTTGAGGACGCAGAAGGAACCACACACGCGTGGGTAGAGGTATATCTTGACGACAAGTGGTATACTGTAGATGCGTCCAAGGAAAGTGATCAGATAAAGGAATTCGTTCCTGAGTCGACCGATGTTGAAGGATCTGTTGTAGAACCTACAGAGGAAGACATGGAAGAAGCAATGGCTGAAGCGGATGCTGAGATACCGGCTGATGCGGAGGCGCCTGCAGAAGGAGAATCCGAATAATGTTATTCGATTCACACACACATTTTAACAATGAAGATCTTACGAGCCTGGAACGCCAGGCTCTCTTCAATACTGTGGATAATGCGGTAAAAGACGGCAGGATGTCCGGAGCAGTTGACATCGGCTTTGACCTGCCGAGTTCGGAAATGGCCGCGGAGCACGCCCGCCTCTGGCCGTGGTGTTACGCAGCTGTCGGCTGTCATCCCCATGACGCGAAGACGATGGATGACGAAAAGCTCGCTCGCATCGGACAGCTGGCCGCTGAAGAGAAAGTCGTCGCCATAGGGGAGATCGGTCTGGACTTCCACTACGATCTCAGCGACAGAGACGTGCAGAGGCTCTGGTTCAGAAAGCAGATCAGACTTGCCAATGAACTTATGATGCCGATAACGATCCACGCCAGGGAAGCGGATCAGGAGGTAATGGACATTCTTGTAGAGGAAGGCGCTTTCTCGGATGAGAGAAAGAACCGCTTCGGCCACGCCGGAGTGCTGCTTCACTGCTTCTCCGGATCTGCGGAGTTCGGCATGCAGTATGTACGGATGGGCGCATACATCAGCGTAGCGGGACCGGTAACATACAAGAACAACAGGAAAACGGTCGCCATGGTCGGGGCAGTTCCCATCGACAGGCTGCTCGTGGAGACTGACGCGCCGTATCTGACGCCTGTGCCTTTCAGAGGGAAGAGAAACACCCCTCTGTTTGTGGAGTACACTGCCAGAAAGGTAGCGGAGATAAAGGGACTGTCTTTTGAGGAGACGGCTGAGATAACGAGAGATAACGCTAAAAGATTCTATGGCATAGATGAGTAACATGGAAGCCAGAACATCAAAAGTCGCGATAGTAAGATGCGATTCATATGAGCGGGAGAAGGTCAGCGGCGCGGTCAGAGAAGCCGTGGAGCTTCTTGGCGGCATTGACAGCATACTCGGCGAGGCTGCCGCAGTGCAGTCGATGGGAAAGGACGCTGAGATCGTTCTCAAGCTGAACATGCTGGGAAGGCACGCGCCCGAAAAAGCCGTGACCACGCACCCGGAAGTTTTCCGTGCCGTCGGGGAGCTTTTGCAGGAAAACGGCTATGGCAATCTCGTTTATGGCGATTCACCCGGCAGCCCTGTGTCCAACATGGAGAAAACGGCCGAAGGCTGCGGCCTCAAGGCGGTGGCCGACGAACTGGGAATAAAGCCTGGGGATTTTGACCGCGGCACTGATGTGGATTATCCGGAAGGGAAAGTCGCGAGACGTTTCGTTCTCTGTAATGAAATTGCAAAAGCCACAGGCGCCGGCGGCAAAGAACCTGCAGGACTGATCATAAACATCTGCAAGATGAAAACCCATCAGCTGGAGAGAATAACCGGCGCGGTCAAGAACACCTTCGGGTGTGTCTGCGGCGTCAACAAGGCCATGACGCACGCCACGTATCAGAGCCCCGAACATTTCGCCAGAATGCTTGCTGATCTGAACACTCTTGTCAGACCGGCGCTTCACATAATGGACGGAATCGTCGCCATGGACGGCAACGGTCCGGCGTCGGGAGACCCCTTCCCGATGAACGCCATACTCGTTTCAACAGACCCGGTGGCGCTGGACGCGATGTTCTGCAAACTCATATATCTCGACCCGCAGATGGTGGCGACAAACACTGCTTGCGCCGACGCAGGTGTGGGAACATGGGACGATGAGAAGATAGAGATTCTGCTCGGCGGCGTTCCAATGCAGAAAGAAGGGGCTGTAATCACTACGGACGAGCTGGAAGTCAAATACGCTGACAAGAACTTCAATGTTCAGAGAAGCAGAGAGTTCCGCGGGAGCATGAGCCTAATGGGCTTCGTCAGGAGATTCGCAAACAAGAAGCCGGTGGTCATCGCGAACAAATGCGTCGGCTGCGGCGTATGCGAACAGACCTGTCCGCTGGAGGATAAGGCGGTAATAGTCAGACAGGACAGCACCGGAAGAGCGGTTGCTCAGTACGATCACTCCAAGTGCATCAAGTGCTACTGCTGTCAGGAAATGTGCCCGGAGAGGGCAATAACAGTAAAGAAATCACTGCTTGCGAAAATTGTTGACCGCAGGTGGAAAGTGTGATATTCTATGAAGGCTCGCGAGGGCAGAAAGGAAGTGAGAAGCATGAAAAAAGGAATCCATCCTGAGTATAAGGAATGTAAAGTAACTTGCGCATGCGGCAACACATTTATGACCAGATCAACTGAATCAGAAATCAG
>CADAHK010000166.1 GCA_902787725.1 uncultured Eubacteriales bacterium
CCTACGGTAGACAAACTTGAGCAGAAGATGGCGCTTCTGGAATCAGGAACAGCAGGCATGGCGGCTTCATCCGGGCAGTCAGCCAACCTGATCGCGCTTCTGAACATCTGCAAGGCAGGGGACCACGTTCTCAGCGGAACAAACATCTACGGCGGAACATACAACCTGTTCAACGTAACACTCAGAAGACTGGGAATAGACGTTGAGTTCTTCGATCAGGACATGGACGCGGAAGAGATTCTGAAGCTGAAGAGACCGAACACCAAGGCGCTGTTCGGCGAGACTCTCGGAAACCCGGCTCTGAGCGTTCTGGACATCGAGAAGTTCGCTTACATAGCCAATGAGATGAAGGTTCCTTTCATAGTTGATAATACACTGGCGACTCCTGCGCTTTGCAGACCTATAGAATACGGCGCCCACATTGTAACGCACTCGACGACGAAGTTCGCGGACGGACACGGAACCAGCATCGGCGGATGCGTAGTTGAGGGCGGCAACTTCGACTGGACGGTGAAGGACGAAGATGGAAACCTGAAGTTCCCTGAGATGGCGGCTCCGGACGAGAGCTATCACGGACTGAACTTCTACGAGAAGTTCGGCCAGGCTGCTTTCTGCACGAGACTGAAGGCGGTTCTCGTAAGAGACCTGGGATGCACGATGGCGCCTATGAACGCTTATCTGACGCATCAGGGTCTGCAGACTCTGGACGTGAGAATGGAACGCCACGTCAAAAACGCCGTCGAGGTAGCTAATTTCCTGAAGAACCACCCGATGGTGGATTGGATAATATATCCGGGCCTGGAAGGAGACAAGTACTACGATCTGGCGAAGAAATACCTGCCTAAGGGCGCGAGCGCTGTAATGAGCTTTGGCGTCAAGGGCGGCAGGGAAGCCGGAGAAAAGTTCCTGGAGAAGCTGGAGCTGTGCAGCATAGTCGTGCACGTTGGCGATATCCACACAAGTGTGCTTCACCCGGCGAGCACTACCCACAGACAGCTTTCTGAGGAAGCCCAGCTGGCAGCTGGAATCGACCCGGGTCTCATAAGACTGTCAGTTGGACTTGAAAATCCGGAAGACATAATCGCCGATCTTGATCAGGCGCTGAACAAAGTAAAATAGAGTTATTGATAATTAGGAGAAAAAATGCCGTTAATTATACCTGACAAACTTCCTGCAGCCGGTGCGCTGAAGGACGAGAACATATTCACAATGACCGGAGCCAGAGCGGCTTCGCAGGACATCCGTCCGCTTAAAGTAATAATCGTAAACCTCATGCCTACAAAAATCGCCACAGAGACACAGCTGGCGAGGGTGCTTGCCAACAGCCCGCTGCAGATTGAGATGCAGCTTGTAGGCATGGACATGCACACGTCCAGACATACATCACAGGATCACCTGATGTCGTTCTATACTACTCTTGAACAATTCAAGGAGGAGTACTTCGACGGCATGATCATAACAGGCTCACCGATTGAACAGATGGAATTCGAAGAGGCGGATTACTGGCCTGAACTGTGTGAGATTTTTGAGTTCGCCAAGACCCACGTATACAGCAACATGTTCATCTGCTGGGGCGCGCAGGCGGCCATGTATTATTACTACGGCATTCCAAAGTACGTACAGGACGAGAAGCTCTTCGGGGTCTTCGAGCACCGTACGCTCAGACCGCACAATCCGCTTGTAAGGGGGTTCGACGAGCTGTTCTACGCTCCGCATTCACGCTACGCAATTACACGCAAGGAAGACATTCTGAAGCATCCTGAGCTGAGGATACTGGCGGAATCGGAAGAAGCTGGTCCGCACATCATATCCACTGAAAACGGCAGACAGATATTTGTTCTCGGTCATTCTGAATATGACAAGATGACGCTTGCCGACGAGTACTTCAGGGACATCAACAAAGGACTTGACACTAAAGTTCCCGCAAATTACTTCAGAGACGACGATCCTAAAAAGGAGATACTGTTCCGCTGGAGAGGCCACGCGAGCCTGCTGTTCTCCAATTGGCTCAACTACTATCTGTATCAGGCGACGCCTTACAATCTGGACGATCTGCGTGAGGGAAGGGAGGACGCCTGGAGAGAAGCATTCAAGGATGATGACAGCCTGCGTGACGACGACTGAGGTCAAGTTCAAGTTGACGTTAAACCCCATATATAGTATAACATTATAGTAGGTCATACTATAGACACGGAGGTGTTAACAAATGGCAAAGGATAAAGAACAGAAGAAAGTAAGAGATAAGGCTGCCGAAAAAGCCGTTAAGACACGTCTTGGCAGCACACATCTGAAGTCCTTCAGAATACTCGGTTCGGACAAGGATCCAGAGAGCGGAGTTGTAACTGTTTACGTTCTCAGAATGGT
>CADAHK010000167.1 GCA_902787725.1 uncultured Eubacteriales bacterium
TCCTTGAAAGGCAGGTTCAGCACCTTGTCGTGCATCCTCAGATACCAGGTATCCGCTTTGCTTCCGGCGAGCCTTGTGCAGTGAATTCTCGACTGCTGGCCGGCGCCTATTCCGATGCACTGACCGTCCCTCGCGAAGCACACTGAGTTTGACTGGGTGTACTTGAGGGCGATCATCGCTATAATAAGATCCTCCTTGATGTCGTCAGGAAGATTCTTGTTTTTCGTAACTATGTTCTCAAGAAGGTCCGGACCGATCTTGATATCGTTGTGAGTCTGCTCAAAGTTGATTCCGAAGACCTGACGCGTCTCCTGTCCGTGAGCGCTGTACTCAGGGTCGATCTTGATGACGTTGTAGTTTCCGTTCTTCTTTTTGCTGAGCATCTCCAGGGCCTTGTCCGTATATCCCGGAGCGATGACGCCGTCGGATACTTCCCTCTTGATTATGCGGGCCGCCGCTTCATCGCACACATCGGACAGCGCTATGAAATCGCCGAATGAGCACAGTCTGTCCGTGCCTCTGGCCCTGGCGTAGGCGCAGGCGATCGGCGATTCGTCGAGCCCCTTTATGTCATCCACAAAGTAGGCCTTCTTCATCTTTTCGCTGAGAGGTCTGCCTATTGCAGCGGACGTCGGGCTGACGTGCTTGAAGGATGTGGCCGCGGGCATTCCCGTCGCCTCTTTCAGTTCCTTGACCAGCTGCCACGCGTTGAAGGCGTCCAGAAAATTGATGTATCCCGGTCTGCCGTTCAGAATCTCGATAGGCAGGTCCGAACCGTCGGCCATGTATATGCGCGCTTCCGGCTGGTTGGGGTTGCATCCGTATTTTAGTTTCAGTTCGTTCATGTAAGCTTACCTCTCTTCTACTTCTTGTTTCTGTTGATCAGTCTCTCTTCGTAGTCGCCGCTCTCGAGCTCGGTGAATCTGACGTACAGGGAAATCCTGTTGTCCTCGTCAAGAGCGTTCCATATTTCTTCTGTAAAAGTGTCAATGTCCTCAGGCACGGCAACTCTCTCCGGCTCACCCTGGAATGTAGGGAGCGGCGAACCGTCCTGCACGTAGGTGTGGAGAAAATGTCCAAGCCCAGGCAGCGCCTTGTATGAAAATGTGTATCTGTTGCAGGCAGTCCCTTCAGCATCTGCGCTCTTGAGAATGCTCATCTCGTAATCGCCGCCCGCCAGGTCCGTAATGCTGCTGATCCTCGGAGTCAGGTTCGGAGCGTCAGGCTCGAACTGTCTGCTCTCGAGGGCCTTTGAAAACGAAAGACCCTTCTCGAGTCCGTCGTATATGGTGTCCGTCTGGTCGCCGTTGGTGACGATCAGGCTGTCTCCGTATTCTCTTATGGCCGCGTATATGATGAGGCTCGGATCCTCGACCTTGGACGCGTCAAAAGGCTCTGTATATACGGCTCCGTCACGTATCGTAAATACACGATTTCTGCTGTTGGCGCTCCTGCCCATGATGAAGTAGGCTGAAGCAGCTCTGCCGCCCGGGGTCATTCCCGTCACGATGCCGCGGCCAACGTACGAGTTGCCTTTTGCTCTGTCTGTAAAAGAATCAATCTTATATACGTCCATCTGATGTCTCCTTTCAGGCTCTGCCCGCAAGTATTCCGGCGCAGATCTTTTCCGCTGACGCCGGCAGTATTATCCACTCGGCCTCTTCCATGACGCGTCTCTGCAGCGTCTCCGGAGTGTCGCCGTCTTTAACCTCAACTGCCTTCTGCATGATAATCTCCCCGCCGTCCGGAATCTCGTTGACGTAGTGAACGGTCGCTCCGGTAACCTTGACGCCCTTTGCGAGCGCCGCTTCATGGACGAGCAGTCCGTAGAAGCCTTTGCCGCAGAATGACGGAATCAGCGACGGATGGATATTGATTATCTTATGATCGAAGTGTCTGGTGAAATCTTCGCTGAGGATGCTCATGAAACCGGCCATGATGATGAGATCGATGCCGCGGCTCTCGATCTCCTCAGTGAGTCTCTTCTCGAAACCCTCCTGGCCTCCGCAGCTTTTCCTGGTCAGCGCAAAAGCCTCAATGCCGGCCTTCTCCGCCCTCTCGAGGGCGTAGGCGCCCTTCTTGTTGGAGATGACGAGCCTGATGGTTCCGCTCTTTAATACGCCGCTCTTCTCAGCGTCTATGAGCGCCTGAAGATTCGTGCCGCCGCCCGAAACGAGAACGGCTATGTTTGCCTTTGCATTAGACATGTGGCCTCCTAAACAAGTTCTATCTTGCTTTCGCCCTTGACTATTTCTCCGATGATGTACGGCTCTTCGCCTTCCGCCCGGAGAATCTCG
>CADAHK010000168.1 GCA_902787725.1 uncultured Eubacteriales bacterium
ACCGCGATCGGCGATGTAACGCCGGGAACTATCTCGTAAGGCACGCCGTTTGCCGCGAGCAGTTCCAGTTCCTCGCCTCCTCTTCCGAAGAGGAACGGATCTCCGCCCTTCAGGCGCACGACCTTCTTTCCCTTCAGCGCTTCGTCCAGAAGCACCTTGTCTATCTGTTCCTGCGGCATGGTGTGGTTGCCCGACCTCTTGCCGACGCTGATGTGCTCCGCGCCTTCAGGAAACAGCGAAAAAAGCGAATCTCCGATAAGCGCGTCATAGACTATAAGGTCCGCGTCTTTTATTGTCTCTACTGCCTTGACTGTGAGCAGTCCGATGTCCCCCGGGCCTGCGCCTACCAGCCAAACTTTTCCTGTCATCATTCGTACCGACCTTTCATTATCTTCGCCAGTTCTATTCCGAGCTCCTCAGGCTTTTCAGGGCTTCCTGAGATCGACTCCCTGTGCCATTTTCCTGTCGGGTCGTCATAGTACAGGCCCTCGATCACGAGCTCATCTTCACCGCATCTTGCAAAGGCAGCAATCGGGGATGAACATCCTCCGTCGAGCCATCTTACGAAGGCTCTCTCCGCAAGCACCTCGCGCTCGGTTTTGAGATCGTTGTAACCTTCAGCCCAGCTGTAATTCTCACCGGTTCTTCCCTGTACAGCGAGCACTCCCTGCCCCGCCGCGGGAAGGATTTCTTCGAGTTCGAAGTACTTGTATATCCTGCCTTCAAGTCCCAGTCTCTTAAGACCCGCCGCAGCCAGCACGAGAGCCCCGTACTGACCTTCGTCCAGCTTTCTCAGACGCGTCTGCACGTTTCCCCTGACACTTTCCACTCTTGCCTCAGGATACAGCTTCTCTATCTGAATGCGTCTGCGGAAGCTCGAGCTTCCTATAGGCTTGCTGAAGTCTATTTCACTTGCGCCTTCCGGCAGTACGAGCGCGTCTCTCGGATCCTCGCGGTCTGAGAACGCGATGATCGGCAGCTCTTCAGGAACCTCCATGGGCATGTCCTTAAGGGAATGAACCGAAATGTCGCTTCTTCCTTCCATGAGTGCCTGATCCAGCTCCTTGACGAAGAGACCCTTGCCGCCTATCTTATCCAGAGTCTTGTTGAGAATCTTGTCTCCAGTCGTCTTCATCTTGACTAGTTCGTACCCGATCCCCTTTTCCTCGAGATAGTCACCGACCATTTCGCTCTGAATAACCGCCAGTATGCTCTCTCTCGTCCCGATTCTTACCGGTTTCATATTCCTTCCTCCGTAAGTATCTCCTGTATTCTTTCGCGTACTTTCTTAGCTTTACTGTGGTCTTCTCCCGAGGCGTTTACGCCAATGACAGTATTCCCCTGCCTTACGATGCCCGGGAAGTAAAAATCGCATAGTTCCTTTTCGCTTGACGCATTGACCGTTATGCCCTTTTCCCGGCACATTGCCGCGATCTCAGCATTGAGCGCCTTATCATCAGTGGCAGCGAAAACGATATCGCGTCCCTCAAGGTCTCCCTCTTCAAACTCGCGCGTTATCCAGTTCACCTCGCCCGACTCTGTCAGCTCCAGAATTGAACCTTCCGCTTCAGGCGCCACTACAGTCATGCTCTCTACAAAAGGCTGAAGCACGCCAATTCGTCTCGCAGCTATGTGCCCTCCTCCAACGAAGAGTATATCCTTTCCGCTCAGATCCACGTACAGCGGGAAATACGGTTTGTCCGTCACTGTTTTTTCCTCCTCTTTACGAACAGATTCAGCGCTCCGCCGACGATTATTATCGCGAGAGCGATGTAAATTACTCTCTTTGCGGCTTCCTGAGGAACCTTGGTCACTGAATCGATGGTGTCCTTATAAAATGTCAGTTCGTATTCTATTTCCACCGGATCGCCCATTGCCGTCGTGTCGGCTATGACGCTTATAGGCTGGTCGAAGGCCGCGACCGGTATTGTAAATGTGGAGTTTCCTCCATCGGTAGTTTCATTCTCGTACTTGATTCCGTTGAGCTTCATGTAGTCGTAGTGCGCGCTGCTCCACAGCAGTCTGGCGTAAGCCTTGCCGCCTTTAACTATGAACCATGTAGGCGAGCTGACGGATGCTCTTCCGGAACCTCCTGTCATGTTGACTTCTATTGAATAAGTATCGTCCTCCAGCTCAATGTCAGCAGGGATCAGCGCCGATATCTTATCTTTATTCTGGTCCTCTCCCGTTACCTGCGGGGACTCGCTGCCTTTGCCCTGATTCTCATCGTACTGCTCAACAGCGTCGTCAATCAGGTCATAGTCCGGAA
>CADAHK010000169.1 GCA_902787725.1 uncultured Eubacteriales bacterium
TTTACAAAATCTGCGCAGGCGCTACGGAATTGAAGTCAGAAGAAGCACAGTACTCACTGGTGTTTGAGCGCAATTATGTTTATCACGTAAACAGCTGGGCAGACAGCGATGCAGCCAATGGACATCTCGACGTGCAGGCCATGCAGGAAGCGGCGAAGTACTTCGAAGGGGAACACGACTTCAAATCCTTTGAAGCGTCCGGCGGGAATCCACGAGAGACAACGGTGCGCAGAATGTTTGCAGCAAGCGTCAGGGAAACCGAGTCGGCGGCAGACAGATTACAGCGTGTTGAATTCACCATCGAAGGTGACGGATTCCTCTACAACATGGTGAGAATCATGACCGGAACCTTGGTCGAGGTGGGCCAGGGGAAACGCAGACCGGAAGAAATCAAGGAGATCATAGAAGCGGCAGACAGGCAGACGGCGGGGCATACGGCTCCTCCGAACGGCCTCTATCTCGCGGAAGTCTTCTATTAATAAACTCAGTTGAACAATTCAATTGAAGTGTAAGGGAGAAGTGTATGGATAACAGACCGAGCTGGGATGAATACTTTATGGATTTCGCAGTCCTGACTGCGAAGAGATCTACTTGTCTCAGGAGACAAGTAGGTGCTGTTATTGTTCAGGATAAGCATATTATCGCAACGGGGTACAACGGCGCTCCGAGAGGAATCGAGCACTGCGGTGAAAGAGAAGGCGGATGCCTGAGAGAACAGCTCGGCGTTCCTTCCGGAGAGAAACATGAACTTTGCAGAGCGCTTCATGCTGAGCAGAATGCAATTATTCAGGCGGCAACATTGGGACAGAGCGTAGAAGGTGCGACAATTTACGTTACGCATCAGCCTTGCGTGATCTGTGCGAAGATGATCATTAACGCAGGGATACAGAGAATCGTAGTAAAAGACGGTTATCCTGATGAACTGGCAGTTGACATTCTAAAAGAAGCCGGACTCAGAATCGTAATGCTGGGAGATACAAATTGACACCGACAAGCTTTAACCTGTGGGCTCCTCTGATCGTCGCAGGTCTTGTGACGGCAATTATTACGCCTCTGGGCATATTCATCGCGCCGAAAGTAGGTGCTATGGATGTGCCGAAAGACAAGAGGAGAGTCCATAACAAACCTATGCCGAGATTCGGAGGCATAGCAATATATGCAGGACTTATGGTCGGGCTGGCGTTGTTTGTATTAGGGAAAAACGCGCACATCCCTGCTGTTATGGTTGGCTGCACCCTCATCTATATTCTGGGGGCAATCGACGATATCAAAGGCATGAAACCGATTATCAAATTCGGCGGGCAGGTTGTCTGTGCCACAGTTGTTTTTGCCATGGGTCTTAGGATCAACTTCATAACAAACTGGTTCGGCGAAGGCAATATGAATTTCGGTATTGCGGTTTGCTATCTCGCAACAGTCGTATGGCTTGCGGGAATCACGAACGCAGTGAATCTGATCGACGGACTGGATGGCCTGGCAGCTGGTATCAGCGCCATTTCCGCCTTGTCCATCGCCTATGTTTCATATATTCACGGCTGGTACGTTCCAACGATGGCAATGATGGCACTGGCTGGTGCATGCCTCGGGTTCCTTCCGTTCAACTTCCATCCTGCGAAGACCTTCATGGGAGACAGCGGATCACAGCTCCTTGGATTTGCGATCGCATCACTGTCGATCCTAGGTACGGTTAAGAGTGCGACCTTGGTTGTTGTTGTCATACCTGCACTGGTACTCGGGCTGCCGATTCTGGATACGCTGATGGCCATCATCAGAAGGACGATTCGCCATCAGTCGATTGGAACAGCGGACAAAGAACACCTGCATCACAGGATACTCAGAGCAGGATTTGGGCAAAGGCGTGCCGTGCTGCTCATGTACAGTGTCAGCGGCATCATGGGTATCGTTGCGATTCTCTACAGCCGGGGACTCTTCATTGAGTGCCTGGGACTTGCCTTTGTTGCCCTTCTGATCGTAGGCGTTCTCATTACAGATACAGGCACGAATAAGGTCAGCCTCAAGGGATATAGAATCCTCAAGGAAGCACCTGATGCTCCGAGCGCAAAAGCAACAAGAGCAACAGAAAAGATTGAATCAAAAGCAGTGAAAATCATCGATGAAGAGTAGATGACCGAGAATCTGAATACGATAGACAACAGAACATTGATGAAACAAGTAGGCCTCATTGCGGGGCCTATTGCATTGCAGAGCCTGATTGC
>CADAHK010000170.1 GCA_902787725.1 uncultured Eubacteriales bacterium
GACCGGACGGATTCGCGGACTTCGGATTATTATTGTTGAGGCCGTTGCTGGCCGGCTCATTCTTCATCGACATTACCTCCTTATTCTGTTCGGTTTCGTTCACAGCTTCCCTGATGACCGCCTCCATCAGATCGGTCAGTTCCCTGGACATGATGAGCTTATCTGCTTCCATCTGGTAAATACATCCTTCCTACTCTGTTTGATCTGTCAATACTGCAACCCGGTGCTTGCGACTCAATGGGATAGTCCTAAGCGTCGAGATGCATCCCCGTCCCTCGCGTACCACGGTGGGTGAGTCTGAGCAATCAGACCATTCATATGATGATCATGCCACTCATGCAGCTTAGATGTGCCGCAGCTCAGATGTCTGCTTCCATCAGTATTCATCGTCGTAACCCTTCTCGTCATAGTCGTCATACCCGTCGTCGTAGTCCTCCTCGTCATAGCCATTGTCCTGCCAAACTGCCATTCCCATCTCGCCCCGTCCCATCTCCTCCATGGCCTCGCGGTGACCTGTCTGGTAGCCGATCCGATAGCCTTCCTCGTAGGCTTCTTCCGGTGTTTGAAGCAAATCCGGATTGTCTACGATCAGTGGAGACCGGTCACCCTCGTTGAGAGTATCATCTCCTTCGGCCAGTCGCGTCTTTGCCCGTTCCAGGGCTTCGATGCCGCCGTCAGTGCAGAGGAAATTCGTCGTTGCGACCAGAACCTCGTGGATGACCTTCACATCCAGCTGCATCTCATCGGCAACGTGATAAGCCAGCCGCATAATATCAGCGGAGAACGGCACGGTTAGTTGCGTATCTCTGGTCGGCGGTTCAGTCTGGGTAGCTTTGGCAGCCTGGCTGATTGGTGTAATCGTTGCGATGTTGTTCATGTTCTTATCCATCCTTTCTAATCTGAAATCGTTTGGATCAGTCCGTTATACCGTCGCCTTGGCCTTCTCCCGTGCCGCCTTGATCATCGCCTTTTCGCGGGCAATGAGCCTGTCGACAGCCTGCCAGGGCGTCGGATCGCTGATCCCGTTCTCCATCGCGCGGCTCAGACGCTCTTCCCGGATTTCCTTTCGTTCCGGGCTGTCCTTGCCGTAGCGCTCATAGAAGCCCTGACGCTTCAATTCGTTCTGCACCTTCCTGTTCCGCATCGCTCTTGCCTCCTGTGTGGTGGTCTGTTCCTTAACCCTGCTCAACTGACCCGTCACTTTGGCTTTATGCATACCTTCCCTGCGGGAAGGTATCGCCAACATGCACTCAGCTGCTGAGCCGGTACGGAATGGCGGGACGGCTGTCCGAGGTTCGTATGAGGGAAACGTCGTCGTTTTCTTGCTCGCTCCTCTACTAATAAAAGGGACATAAGAGGGAGTGATTATCGATTGATGTTCAGTTTTAAAATGTTAAGATTTTGTGTGCTATTCCTGCCCCATGAAGCACCGCAAGGAATCGAGGGCCTTCTCTTTATGGAACGAAACTGTACTCTGTGTCTTCAGTCCTAAGGCGTGGGCAACCTCTACCTGCGTCTTATCGTCCATCATCATGCGCACGACGACCTGCTGGGTAGGGCTTAATTGCTCAATGGCCTTGTGCAAGGTCTCCGTCTCGTCCTTCTGAAGCAGCGCTTCCTCCGGCGTCAGACTGTCTACGTCCACCAGCCTGTCCATGGGCGTATCTTCGTTGCCTTCGTCGTCAGTGATGGGCGCGTCCAGCGAGACCATCATTTCCTTCCTATAGAAAGGGCAGGTCAGGCAGTCACAGTCGCACATGTATTCCTTGCCGAAGGGGCACGCGCACATCCCGTGCCGGTACTGCTTCTTCTTGAAAGCTCCTGTCTCTCGCCGATATTCGATATAGTACTCCCTGTCCACAGCCACCCACTTCCGGATACCTCTTATGTAGATCCGGTATTCCTTCTCATGAGCTTCTTCCAGAGCAGCTTTCCGAAGCTGCTGGAGATTTGTCTGTTTGGGCTTGTCAGCAGGCCTGATGATTACCCAGCCGTTTGCTTGAGGATTCTTCTTGCCTTCTATGTCAGAAGAGATAACAACAGTATTGGATTCCGCGATCCGCTTCATTTGCCAACATCCTTTCTCAGGTCGTTTTGTGTCCTGGCAAAGGATGCTGTCCGGCACACTGATCCCGGCATAAA
>CADAHK010000171.1 GCA_902787725.1 uncultured Eubacteriales bacterium
CTCAATAGAAAATCCTGAGATTCAGCTGGCGGCGGAAGCCCAGGCGGGAGACGCGCTGGCAGAGGAAACTCTCATCAGAAATTACTCGGGCATCGTCTATAAGAAAGCCAGGGTCTATTTCATGGCGGGAGCGGACGCAGAGGATGTGGTACAGGAGGGCATGATTGGGCTGCTCAAAGCAGTGCGAAGCTATGACGCAGAGAAAAACGCGTCCTTCGGCACATACGCGGACAGGTGCGTGACAAATCAGATCATCAGCGCCATCCGTTCCGCTGACCGGATAAAGCATAAACCTCTCAACACTTCGGTCTCGCTGAGCAGACCAGTAGGGCAGGAAGGCGCTTCGGCAGGCGCGGCGGACGCGGCGGAGATAACTCTTGGCGACACGCTGAGAACCGACCCGGCTGACGGCCCTGACGAGATGCTCATCATAAAGGGCGTAACTTACTACATTCTCAACAACGGCGACAACATCTTCAGCGATTTTGAGATGAAGGTCCTGAACGAGTACACCAAAGGCTTCACCACAAGCCAGATAGCCGAACGCCTCGGCAAAAGCAGCACATCCGTCGACAACGCGCTTCAGCGCACAAAGAAAAAGGTCGTAAATTACCTTTGGAAATAAGGAGAACAAGCCACTGACCATATGGCCGGTGGTTTTTTATTGCAATTCTTTAAATTTCTTTAGCTAACCAAAATGAGAATCCGAAAGTGATAAAATTGTATCTGTAAAAGAAGCGGATTTTCAGGTCCGTTCAGCAGGATGGAGATTACAGACAGGACATTGCTGACATGATTTGCGTTCACTGCGGTAAACAACTGGATAACGACGCGGAATACTGCAGCCGCTGCGGAAAAAAGGTGATACACGTACCGCCGGTCTTTACAATGACCGGAATCGGAACGGATATCGCGGCAGAGGCCATCAGAGATTATTCTGAGTGGGGATTCTACAACAATCCTGACGCTGAACTGGATCCGGAGACAGGAAGAAAACCGGAGTACAGCTACAGCGCTCTTGACGCGCTTCCGGATGAGAACCCGATGAAGTGGGCCCGTGACTTCATGGAAGCCGACGCGGCTGAAGCTGCCGGGGAAACATTTGCAGCGGAAGAAGCGGAGGAGTCTGAAGAACAGGAAGAGCTTGAAGACGGCGAACTCGATGAAGAATTCGAGGAAGAGGACGAACCTGAAGCAAAGGCAAAAAGAAGGATTCCGATCGCCGTGATCGTAATTGCCGTGGTAATTCTGGCAGGAGCGATCGCCGCGGGCGCCCACATGCTCTTTTCAGATGACAAGACCTATGAGGTCAATCTTCAGTCAGTAATGACCGAACCGAAGGTCATAGGTTACAATGGCTTTGGTGAGATGGCGCTCATGCCTCAGATAGATCAGGCGAAGAAAGAGGCGTGGCTCAGAGACGTCACCTTCGATGATGAGAAGGAAGGCTTCAAGGAAGTGTTCGATACGGTGAAGTACACTCCGGACAAGACTGAGAAACTGTCCAACGGGGACACTGTGACCATTAAGATAGAGTACGACAAGAAGCTGGCCGCGGAAAAGGGGCTGACAGTTGAGGCGCCTGAAGTGACATACGAGGTCAGCGGCCTTGAGAAAGGCAAGGACCTAGCCTATGATCCGGGTTCATACGACGCCTATTACGATGACTTTATTCTGCCTGAGAGCGACAAAGTGAAGCTGACACGCGAGGATGTCGTCTACAGTACAGACGGCAGCGCTGATCAGATTCAGCAGGCGATCAACGAGATTTACGCGCGCCACGGATACATCTTCGGCAGCGAGTATTATGACAAGCTGTTTAGAGGATTCAAATGGTATGTTCCAATGTACGAACCGGAAAAGTTCGACAATGCGTGGCTCAATGAATATGAAAAGGCCAACCTCGGCTTGCTGACCCAGTACAGGGACGAGCTCAGAGAAGCTGAGAAGAAGGCTGCCGAGGAAAACAGAGAAGCTGAGAAGAAGGCTGCCGAGGAAAAGGCGAAGGCAGAAGAGGCGGCTAAGAAGGCCGCCGAGGAAAAGGCCAAGCAAAAGCAGACTACTGACTCAACCAAGAGCAACGGCAACTGATGAGCTGACTGAACGGCAGCCTGGGACTGAACGATATGATAAAGAACATAATCTTTGATATAGGGCGGGTACTGATTGAATTCGAATGGATGGATTATATCCGCAAGCTGTTTGATGAAGAGACCGCCAAGAGAGTAACGGACGCAATCTGGAAGAAAGGGCACTGGTGGGAACTGGACCGTGCCGTCTTGAGCGAAGAGGAGATCCTGGAGCTGTTTTACAGCGAGGAGCCGGATCTTCGTGATGAGATAAAAGAAGCCTTTGACCGCGTAGGAGAATGCATGCTACTGTGTGACTACGCCATTCCGTGGATCGAAGAAATTAAAGCGCGGGGCTACTCCGTATACTATCTATCCAATTATTCTGAACATCTTATGCGCGCCAATCCGTCTGTGCTGGATTTTCTGCCGCACATGGACGGAGGCGTTTTTTCGTGTTACGTGAACCTAATCAAACCTGATCCGGCGATATACAGGTGCCTGCTGGAGAAGTATGGTCTTAAGGCTGAAGAGTGTCTGTTCATCGATGATCGCGAGGATAATGTCGTCGCGGCGCGCAAGCTCGGCATGCAGGCGGAGAGGTTTGAGAACTACGAGCAGGCCCATGGGGTTACTGACAGTCTGGATAAAAAATACCAGCATGTAGTTCACACGTTCGGGCCTTTATTCAATGAGAATTCAAAGGTTCTGATTTTAGGATCCATTCCTTCGCCGGCCAGCCGGAAGGAAGGTTTCTATTATGGTCATAAACAGAATCGCTTCTGGAAAGTTCTTGCAGAAGTGTTCGGGTTGCCTTTGCCTGAGACGATTGAAGAGAAGAAGGAGCTTGTGCTTTCGAACGGGCTGGCGCTGTGGGATTCGATCGCGGAGTGCGACATCATCGGCGCTTCGGACAGCAGCGTGAAGAACGCGGTGCCGACGGACATTCCTAAGCTGCTGGAGCAGACGAATATTGAGCGCATTCTGTGCAATGGAGCATTATCTAAAAAGGTCTATGATAAGTACCAGCTGGAGCGGACAGGGATACCGGCGCTGAAAATGCCGTCGACAAGTCCGGCAAACGCGGCGTGGTCTCTCGAGCGTCTGGTGGAAGAGTGGAGAAAGGTTTTATAGGATGTCGCGCATGAATGTTATTTTTGACATGGACGGAGTCATCTTCGATACGGAACGTGTCTTCCTGGAGTGCTGCGTGCCGGTTGCCGAGCGGCTGGGACTTGCAGACATTAAAGAGGCTGTCTGTGAATGCGTCGGGATGACTGACGAGGAAACTAAAAGGAAACTGCGCGCTCGCTATGGTGCCGACGCTCCTCTTGAGGAATTCGATCGGGAGGTCGTTAAGGCTTTCATGGAACGGTTCGAGAAGAATCTGATACCTGTAAAGGAAGGCGTCGTTGAGCTGCTCGAGTATCTGAAGCGGGAGGGCGCAGGTATAGCGATTGGCTCTTCTACGAGAACGGATATCGTGAAGATGGAGCTTCGCGACGCGGGGCTTATAGATTATTTTGATGTCATTATAGGTGGAGATCAGGCAAAGGCAAGCAAGCCGGCTCCCGATGTATTCCTTCTCGCGGCAGCTGGGCTGGGAGCGGATATAAAAGAATGCGTTATTATCGAAGACTCCTTTAACGGAGTGCGTGCGGCCCGCGCGTCGGGAGGCGTCGTGTTCATGGTGCCGGATTTGCTGCAGCCGACGGAGGAGATACGCGCGATGACGGACCGGGTGTTTACATCGCTAACTGAAGTAAAGGAATATTTCGAAAGATAAAAGAGTTTCATCCCGCGGCGACGCGGGATTTTGCTTGTAATGACCTTCGATTTGTATTATACTTTTGATGTATGGGCGCGCTGACGTAGCTCAGTCGGTAGAGCACCTCATTGGTAATGAGGAGGTTCGGCGGTTCAAGTCCGCTCGTCAGCTCCCCTGTCCGGGGACGCCCGGGCAGGCGGGATATGTATAAATAACGTTATTTTACAGGAGGAAAAATCAATGGCAAAAGAAAAATTCGAAAGAACTAAGCCACACATCAACATCGGAACAATCGGTCACGTAGACCACGGTAAGACTACACTGACAGCCGCGATCACAAGCGTACTGAACAGAAAGTACGGCCTGGGCGGCGACGTAGCATTCGACGAGATCGACAAGGCACCGGAAGAG
>CADAHK010000172.1 GCA_902787725.1 uncultured Eubacteriales bacterium
CCCGATAGACATCGCGGTTATCCGTCTGCCGAGACTTTCAAACTTTACGGACTTCAACGCCCTGGAGATGGAGGCACTGTCGGGAGTGCGCTACGTCCGCGAGGTCAGGGAGCTGGGAGATCCGGATCTGATAATCATCCCGGGCACAAAGAACACCATGGACGACCTAATGTGGATGCGTCAGAACGGGCTGGAGGCATCGATACTGAAGCACGCCGCGGCAGGAAAGCCGGTTCTCGGCGTATGCGGCGGATATCAGATGCTCGGCGAGCAGCTTTTCAATCCTGATCACTACGAGGGCAAGACTGAGTACCTGAAGGGAATGGGTCTTCTTCCTGTCGACACGGTGTTCACCGCCGACAAGTCCCGGACGAGAGTTCAGGGCGAAGTCAAAGCGGAGCAGTTCGCGGGTGTGAAGCTCGACGGATACGAGATACACATGGGCGTCAGCACAGTTAAAGGCGATCCGTTCTGCGTTCTGGACAACGGCAAGACGGACGGATGCTGCAAAGGCAACGTGTTCGGCACTTATCTCCACGGTCTCTTCGACACGGGAGAACTGACTGAGACGCTCATACGCTGGCTTGCGTCAGGCAAAGGCATCGACCCGGGCGAAATGGAGATAATCCCGCACGAAGTTTACGTCCAGCAGCAGTACGATATTCTGGCGGACGGTGTCAGAAAGGTCCTGGACATGGATAAGATTTACGAGATAATGGACCGCTACGAAATAGCGGATAAGGCATAAGACGAAAGGCAAGCAGGAGACAATGCTATGAGTAAATACGAATACGTCCGTCCGGCGGACATCGAAAAAGAGAGCATGCGCATAATTGAAGCGGAGCTTAAGGAACGCGGCATAGAGATTCCGGAGGAGAACATGACTGTCGTGAAGAGAGTCATCCACACCTCAGCGGATTTCGATTACGGCACTAACCTGAAGTTCACGGAAGGGGCGGCCCGCAGAGCTGTGGAAGCCCTGCGCGGGGGAAACTGCACCTTCATCACGGATACTAACATGGCGCTCTCAGGAATCAGCAAGCCGTCTCTCGCCAAGCTTTCTTCACAGGCAATATGCTACATGGCTGACGAGGAAATCATGAAGCAGGCGAAGGAGGAGGGCACGACGAGAGCCTACGCGTCAATGCGCAGGGGAGCCGCTGAATACCCGAATGGGATATTCGTTTCAGGCAACGCTCCGACAGCCCTTATAGCTCTTTCGGAGATGATTCGCGAGGGATTAAAACCGACTCTGGTCATCGGAGTGCCGGTCGGATTTGTGAATGTTGTCGAGAGCAAGGAAGAGATTTTTGAGATATGCGAAGAGCATGACATACCGGCGATTGTTGCCTTTGGAAGAAAGGGCGGCAGCAATGTTGCGGCATCCATCTGCAACGCGCTGCTCTATTCGGCCGTTGACATGGTAGACCCGATAAAGAGAGGATGGCAGAAATAATGAGAATCAGTTTTAAAAAGATTGCGGCGCTGACGATGTCTGTCTGCATGCTGGTGCTGATGCTCGCGGGCTGCGGCGGCAGCGGCGGCGAAACAGAAGAAGGCGGCGCGCCGGAGATCAGCGGACTGACTTACGAGTCGGAGATGGAGCTTCAGAGAGCGACCGAATTCAGCGTATACCATTATGAAGGCGGCTATGATCTGATAGATATCCATGAAGGAGATAAGTTCCTTCTCGTCCCTGAAGGCGCGGAAGCTCCGGAAAACGTTCCGGAAGGAATCATCGTTCTCCAGAAGCCGGTGGACAAGATATATCTGGCGGCGACTGCCACCATGGCCATGTTCTGCTCATGCAACGCACTGGATCACATCAGGATGTCGTCCATAAAGGAGAACGACTGGTCATTTGACGAGCCTCGCGAGGCCATGGAACGCGGAGACATCATCTACGCCGGCAAGTACAGCGCGCCGGATTACGAGACCATGTTCGATGAGGAATGCGATCTCGCCATCGAGTCGACAATGATCGAGCATACGCCTGAGGTCAAGGAGATGATCGAGAAGCTGGATGTTCCGGTCATGATCGACCGCTCCAGCTACGAAGAGGACCCTATGGGCAGGGCGGAGTGGATCAGGCTCTACGGCGTTCT
>CADAHK010000173.1 GCA_902787725.1 uncultured Eubacteriales bacterium
CAACTGCACGGATTCCGCGCTGATCCACGAGGCGGCCATCGGCAAGATCGCCGGCGACCAGCTGATCAAGCTCATGACCCTGGGCCTTACCGAGAAAGAGGCGGAAGAGCAGATCGTCAACGGATTCCTCAAATAAAGAAAGAGAGGGGCTGAAACATTAAGCGAAAAACTACGCTTATGTGACACGCCCCTTTTTTGATGCCAAAATATTGCCCGGAGGTCAACTCAGTAAAGAAGGCCGTATAGGAAAATGTGTACAGGCATGGAAAAAAGGAGAAGAATTTTCTAACAAGACAAAAGGAATTTCAATGTTTTGAAATAATAAAAACCCCTATAATGCTAATTGTAACAAGCGCGGCAGGACCGCGCGAAAACCTTTAAGCAATATTCTAGGAGGATGAATATGTTTAAGAAAGTTATTGCTATCATGACAGCATCCGTTCTGGCAGCTTCCATGCTGGTAGGCTGCGGCGGAAGCACAGGCGCAAGCTCTTCTGCACCCGCAGAGCAGAAGACAGAAGAAGCAGCTCCCGCTGAGGCAGCAGAGCCCGCAGCAGAGGCAGCAGCTGCTGCAGACGGCGATCTCGCTTCCAAGAAGGTCGGCGTTTGCATCTATCAGTTCAACGACAACTTCATGACACTGTACAGACAGGAACTCGAGAGATATCTCATCGAGCAGGGCTTCGCGAAAGAGAACATCACGATCGTTGACGGCGCGAATGACCAGGCTACACAGTCCGGCCAGATCGACAGCTTCATCGCTGACAAGGTAGATGTCCTGATCATCAACCTGGTTAACTCCTCTTCCGCAGCTACAGTTACCGACAAGGTCGTAGCAGCAGGCATCCCGCTGGTTTACATCAACCGTGAGCCCGATAAAGCTGAGCAGCAGAGATGGGAAGACAACAACTGGAATATCTGCTATGTAGGCTGCGACGCTCGTAAGTCCGGCACATTCCAGGGCGAGATCATCGCCGACCTTGGCCTTGACGCTGTTGACTTCAACAAGAACGGCAAGATCGATTACATCATGATCGAAGGCGACCCGGAGAACGTCGATGCAGCTTATCGTACAGAGTTCTCTGTTAAGGCTCTGACAGACGCGGGCTTCGAAGTTAACTGCCTGGATGATCAGGTAGGTATGTGGGATCAGGCAAAGGGCGGCGAGCTCGTAGCTAACTCCCTGACACAGTACGGCAATGACATCGAAGTTGTATTCTGCAACAACGACGCTATGGCACTTGGCGCTCTGCAGTCCATCAAGAACGCAGGCCGCACAGTCGGCAAGGACATCTATCTGGTAGGCGTTGACGCCCTGACAGAGGTTGTCGGCTATGTTATCTCCGGTGAGATCACAGGTACTGTCTTCAACAACCACTTCGCACAGGCTGACGGCGCAGCAGATGCAGCGATCCGTTACCTCAAGGGTGAAGGCAACGAGCACAACATCCAGTGCGACTACACAAAGGTCACACAGGCTAACGCACAGGAGATCCTTGACTCTCTGCAGTAATTAAGGAACGGCTGTGCAACAATTGAATCAGTTTGACTGATTTTGGCGAATGCCTTTTCCGGCAGGTGCGGCATGCTGCTGCACCTGCCTATCTTTAACGAAAAACAAAAACAAAAAAGGAGATAAGCATGGCAGAGTATTATCTTGAATTGAAAGGTGTGTCCAAGTCCTTCCCCGGCGTTAAGGCTTTGGATAATGTTTCCCTTTCGGTCCGCCCGGGAACTGTCCATGCACTGATGGGGGAAAATGGTGCCGGTAAGTCCACTTTGATGAAATGCCTTTTCGGTATTTATAAAATGGATGCCGGCGAAGTCTACATTAACGGCGAGAAAGTTGTCATCAACAATCCTGATGAAGCCATGAAGATGGGTATTGCCATGGTGCATCAGGAGCTTCAGCCCGTACTCCCCAGAAGTGTTGCTGAGAATATGTATCTTGGCAGATTCCCTACCCATAACTATGGGCCTCTTAAGGTCATTGACCACAAGAAGATGTATGAGGATACTGCCTACTGGCTCAAAGAAGTAGGNAAAGAAGTAGGTATGGATTTCGATCCCAAGGCACCTCTTTCCGATCTTTCCATCGGACAGATGCAGTCCATCGAGATCGCGAAGGCAGTTTCCCACGAGGCAAAGGTTATCATCTTTGACGAACCTACATCTTCACTTTCCGACAAAGAAGTAGAAGTTTTGTTCCGCATCATGAATGACCTTCGTGATAAGGGCGTGGCTATGATTTATATTTCGCACAAGATGGACGAGATCAAGCGGATTTCCGATGATATCACCATCATGCGTGACGGCACTTATGTCGGCACATGGCCGGCAGCTGAAATGACGACCGACCAGATCATCGCGAGGATGGTCGGCCGCGAACTTACAAACGTCTATCCTCCTCATCCCTGTGAGCCCGGCGATGTGATTCTGGAGACGAAGAATGTCTGCTCCATTCACGAGAAATCCTTCCAGGACTGCTCTTTCAAGATCCGCAAGGGCGAGATCGTCGGTTTCGGCGGCCTGGTAGGCGCACAGCGTACAGAACTCATGGAAGCGATCTTCGGTATGCGCGGAATCGCTTCCGGCGAGGTTTATGTGCATGGAAAGAAAGTAGATACCAAGACACCCCGCAAGGCTATGAATGCCGGTATCGGTCTGATCACAGAAGACAGGCGAGGCAACGGTATTCTGGGATGCCTGTCCATCAAGGACAACACGGGTATCTCCATTTACGATAAACACCTGAAGGCCGGTTTTGTTCTGGATCATCCTACGATCGATAAGATCGTGGACGAGAGTATTAAGAAGCTGTCCATCAAGACGCCGAACGCACAGGAGCACATTGCAAACCTTTCGGGCGGCAACCAGCAGAAGGTCATCATCGCAAGATGGCTGGCAAATGATCCGGATGTCCTGATCATGGACGAGCCTACCAGAGGTATTGACGTCGGTGCCAAGCACGAGATCTACGAGATCATGGTCGAGCTGCAGAGGCAGGGCAAGGCCATCATCATGATCTCATCCGAAATGGCAGAACTGCTCGGCATGTCCGACAGGATCTATGTCATGTGCAACGGCCACATCCGCGGCGAGATCACAGATCCCGCAGAAATGACGCAGGAGAAGGTCATGAGTTACGCGACCATGTTCTGAGCACCGGCTGCCCCGGAACATGGATCAAAGCGCTGACAGTCGTCAGCTGCTTTGAATCAAACGCTCTACAATACGGAGGATTCAAATGAAAAAAGCTTTTAATTTAAAAGATTTCCTGATCAACTACGGCGTAATCATGATCATCGTCATTCTGGTCGTATTCACGGGAATCAAATCACCCAACTTCTTGTCCCAGTCCAACCTGGTCAACCTGCTCCTTAACATGTCCGCTCGTCTGGTCATCGCGCTCGGCATCGCCGGCTGCGTTATCACCGCAGGGTGCGACCTGTCAGCAGGTCGTATTATCGGTCTCGGCGGCTGCCTCGCAGGTATCCTGCTGCAGAAGGCTGACTACGCCGGACGTTTCATTCAGGGCGGCAAGCCCATGAATA
>CADAHK010000174.1 GCA_902787725.1 uncultured Eubacteriales bacterium
GAGCCTATGCCAAAGCGCATGAGGCCAAAGGTCATCGGCCCCACGTAATCCATCCCTGTTTTCTGGAAAACAAAAGACACGCCCCAGATGAGGGCGGCCAGAAACAATAGGGCTTCACCTTTTAGCTGCTGCTTCATACAGTTTTACCTTTGCGAGTTCTCCAGTTTGTCTTATGTTTTTTTCAGTTTGTCATAATTGAAGAAAACTGTCAAGAAAGCCTCATTCAGTGTTTCGCTCGAGGAATGCGATTGCCGTTACAGACAGAAGAATGATAAGTCCGCCGACAATTTGCGTGGCGGTGAGAATTTTGCCGAAGATGAAAATGGAGAAAATGACTGCCGTTACCGGAAGCACGTTTTCAAAAGCTGCAACCAGGGTGGTAGACAGTTTACCGACCGCGTAGATGTAGCCGAACTCGCCGATGATGATGCATACGATTGCCGTTGCCAGAGTGACAAAAACGCCCATCGGGGTGAGCGTCAGACTCGCGTGGGTAACAGCCTGCGTCACGATTACTGCAGGTATCTGCACTATAAGTCCGGAGAGGAAGAGGCCGGTTAGAAGCGTCAGAAGATCATATCTATCGTATAGAGGCTTTACAACGACGATGTATATTGTCCATGAAATCGCGGCTGCGAACATGGCCAGCACGCCTATGACGCTGAGCCCCATCGGCTCTCCCGAAACCAGAAGGTAGACGCCGAGGATCGAAGCAAGAATGCATACGACCTTCAGCGGCGTGATTTTATTTCCGTATATTATGCGGTCACCGATCATTCCGAAAATCGGGACGGTGGCCATGATGAGAGAGGAAAAAGACGCCGAGGTCAGGCCGGTGCCGAGATTCTCAATCGTGAAATAAACCGACATGCCGATGGCACCTGAAACAAAGATGCGGGGCATGTCTTCTCTTTTTATATGCAGTCCGCCCCTGAAAATGAACGAGCAGGCAGTCAAAAGCACGGCTCCGATGATGAGCCGTATGAAAGTGAACATTGCGGGGGACATGAATCCCATCATGTACTCGATGGCTATAAAGTCGAAACCCCAGATGAAATTGACGCCAATGATAGCGAGTAATGGTTTGGAATTTGAATGATTCATACAAGAAATTTTAACATGGGGACGGCGCAAAAGCAAAAGTGTGGTATAATCAATTATTGTTTTAATCAGCAACTACTTCATGTAAATAATGTTTTAATATATATGGTAGGAGGAAGCAAAATGGATCCAAATGTAAGACCGGAAACAATGGAAAGAATCACAACTCCGGAATTGGCGCAGGCTTTCATCGACGAGCAGATCGCGGCAGTGAAGGAACAGGTCGGGGACAAGAAAGTCCTGCTGGCTCTGTCGGGCGGCGTTGACTCATCAGTTGTCGCTGCGCTGCTGATCAAGGCGATTGGCGATCAGCTGGTATGCGTGCACGTCAACCACGGACTTCTGCGCAAGGGCGAACCGGAGCAGGTAATCCAGGTGTTCAAGGAAGAACTCGGCGCGAATCTCATCTACGTCGACGCGGTGGACAGATTCCTGGACAAGTTGGCAGGAGTGGACGACCCTGAAACAAAGAGGAAGATCATCGGCGGCGAATTCATCGACGTTTTCGCTGAAGAGGCAGCTAAGCTTGAAGGAATTGAGTTCCTGGGACAGGGAACGATCTATCCGGACATCCTTGAATCAAAAGACGGCATCAAGGCGCATCACAACGTAGGCGGAATGCCTGAAGAATTCGACTTCGAGTTGGTCGAGCCGGTCAAGCTTCTATATAAGGATGAAGTAAGAGTAGTCGGCAAGCAGCTGGGACTTCCTGACAACATGGTTTACAGACAGCCGTTCCCGGGCCCTGGTCTGGGCGTAAGATGCGTCGGCGCGATTACCCGCGACAGACTGGAAGCAGTACGTGAGGCTGACGCCATAGTTCGTGAGGAGATCGGCAAGATGAGCCCGGCTCCTTGGCAGTACTTCGTAGCGATTCCTGACGTCAAGTCAACAGGAATCAAGGACGGCAAGCGCTACATGGGATGGGCCGCAGT
>CADAHK010000175.1 GCA_902787725.1 uncultured Eubacteriales bacterium
CTGTCGGGAGGAGAATCATTCGACGCTTCTCTGGCTCTCGCACTGGGGCTTTCAGATGAGGTCCAGTCCTCTGCAGGGGGAATATGGAATCAAGGGCGTTTCGTTGAGCGTTCCTTCCATCATCGGCGTCAATGGAGTGGAGCACAGGCTGGAGGAACACTGGACTGATGAAGAGTACTTCAAGCTCAAAATCAGCGCAGCCAGGATGGAGGAAGCGATCAAGTCGATTCGGTAAACTTCATAATAAAACAAGACCGCCGGTTTCCCGGCGGTTCTTGTTTTTGTTGAATGATGTATTGAACTCGTTCACGCTTAGCGGTACGATTTGAATCGTTTCACGTTACGACTTATACGAGGCCCTGTTCCATCATAGCAGCAGCAACCTTTTCGAAGCCAGCGATGTTACCACCCTGGACGAGCAGGTTCTTGTTGCCGAAGTACTTCTCAGCAGCAGCAGCACTGTTCTTGTAGATGTTTCTCATGATCTCGTGCAGCTGATCATAAACTGCCTGGTGCTGGAATACTGTGTGACCAGCATTCTGTCCCATCTCGATGCAGGAGCAAGCAACGCCGCCAGCGTTAGCTGCCTTAGCGGAACCTACTGCTGTTTCGTTCTCGATGAGATACTGCAGAGCGTCGTTTGTTGTCGGCATGTTAGCGCCTTCACAGTAGAACTTGCAGCCGCCTTCAACGATCTGCTTAGCATGCTCCATGTGAACGTCATTCTGCATAGCGCAGGGGATGAACATGTCAACCTTGATGCCTTCGTCCTGCTGTACGCCCCAAGGCTTCTTGCCAGCATAGAACTTAGCATTCGGGAACTTCTCTGCGTAAGGTGCGCAGATGTTCTTGCCGGAGGATCTCAGCTCGAGCAGGAAAGCAACCTTCTCGTCTGTTGTCAGACCATCCGGGTCATAGATGTATCCGTCCGGACCGGAGATTGTAACACACTTAGCGCCCAGATCCTTCAGTTTCCAAGCAGCACCCCATGCTACATTACCAAAACCGGAGATACCAACAACCTTATCCTTGAAGTCTTCGCCGTTAGCCTTCAGCATTTCTTCTGCGTACCATACGATACCGAAGCCAGTTGCCTCAGCTCTTCCCAGCAGACCGCCATAGGACAGGCCCTTACCAGTCAGTGTACCTTCGTATCTGTCAACGATTCTCTTGTACTGTCCGAACAGGTAGCCGATCTCTCTGCCGCCAACACCCAGGTCGCCAGCCGGAACGTCAGTGTTCGGTCCAATGTGTCTGTAAAGCTCTGTCATGAACGCCTGGCAGAATCTCATAACTTCAGCGTCGGATTTGCCGTTCGGATCGAAGTCAGCACCACCCTTGCCGCCGCCGATCGGGAGACCAGTCAGGGAGTTCTTGAAGATCTGCTCGAAGCCCAGGAACTTGATGATTCCGGGATATACGTTCGGTGCGAATCTCAGACCGCCTTTGTAGGGGCCGATCGCGCTGTTGAACTGATATCTGTAGCCCTTGTTGACCTGAACCTTACCAGCATCGTCAACCCATACTACTCTGAAGGTAACGCCTCTCTCAGGCTCTGTCAGTCTTTCGAGAAGAGCAGCTTCTTCGTATTCCGGATGCTGTTCGATGACCGGGATCAGGGAAGTCAGTACTTCTTCAACAGTCTGGTGAAATTCGACTTCGCCAGGGTTCTTAGCTTTACAAAGCTCAATACATCTTTCTACATAGTTTGACATTTACGTTTCTCCTTTTTTTAAATAGATTCAAGTAGTTAATGCCTTGTATTATCCATAATAGCACTTTGGCAATTTTTCGTCAACGGGTACCTTGGTTATTGTGGATTTCTTTTGGCTTTAACATGTAACAGGCAAGAAATCCCCCATCTTCTGCAAGTGGCGGGATGAATTGCCTCAAAATACAAAAAAAGAACAAAAAGAACGCTTGTTCTCGAACAAGGAGGTGATATAATAGATTCAGTCGAAACAGAAAAGAGGACTGGAACCATGCGGGATATGGACAACAATGCACATTCGGTATTCCTTCTGTACTATCATCTG
>CADAHK010000176.1 GCA_902787725.1 uncultured Eubacteriales bacterium
TACGTCTCCGGTCTCATGTCGATATTCGGATTATCCTTGAGCATCTGATAGCGGCTGATGATTCGCAGAGCGTTCATCAGCTGTCTCTTGTATTCGTGAAGTCTCTTTGCCTGAACGATGAAGATGGAGTCCGGATCTATCTCCACGCCGGACTTTTTCTTCATTTTGTCGGCAAATCTGGCCTTGTTGTCGCGCTTTATCTGTTCCAGCCTCTCGCAGACAGCCGCGTCCTCACGGTAGCGGAAGAAGTCCTCGAGCCTGCGGTCGTCTCTGCGGTAATCCGTGCCGATGCAATCGTCTATGAGCGAAGCCAGTTCAGGGTTCGCCTGACACAGCCATCTTCTGTAGGCGATGCCGTTCGTTACGTTGGTGAACTTGTCCGGCTGGGCCAGGAAGTAATCGTGGAACAGGTCATCCTTGAGTATCTGCGAGTGCAGCGCTGAAACTCCGTTGACCTTGTGGGATCCGATTACCGAAAGGTTCGCCATCCTCACCTGTCCGCCGCCGAGCACCGCTGTGTAATCCACCTTGCCGTGATCTCCCGGGAACTTGGAGTACATGTACTCGCGGAACCTACGGTCTATCTCGGAGATAATCGAGAACACACGCGGAACCAGAGCCTGAATCTGTGATGTCTTCCACTTCTCCAGAGCCTCGGCCAGCACTGTGTGGTTCGTATATGAAACGGATCCCAGCACGCGCTCCCACGCGTAATCCCATGAGCATCCGTAATCGTCCATGAATATCCTCATGAGTTCAGGTATGCAAAGAGCAGGATGCGTGTCGTTGATATGTATGACGTTGCACAGATGGAAGTTGTCCAGCGTGCCGTGAAGCTGCATGTGGTCGCGCACGATGTTCTGGCATGAAGCCGAAACCATGAAGTACTGCTGCTTGAGTCTGAGTTCCTTGCCCTCCTCGATGTTGTCAGGCGGATAGAGAACTTTTGTTATGGCTTCCGCTCTGTTGTTTTTCTGGGCCGCTCTGGTGAAATCTCCGCTGTTGAAGCTCTCCATGTCGAAGCCTTCGGAGTCGATCGCCCTCCATAGGCGGAGTCTCTCGACAGCGTCGTTTCCAGCTCCCGGAACGTACATGTCATAAGGAATCGCCTTGATGACCTGAGGCTCCTCGAGGGAGAATTTCAGACCGTCTTCATCCCACCATTCGTTGTATCTGCCGTAGAACGTTACGTAGAACGGGTCGTCGTCTTTCTTGTTGAGCCAGACTCCGCCGCCCGGAATCCAGTTGTCCGGCAGTTCAACCTGCCATCCGTCTTCAATCTTCTGCCTGAAGAGGCCGTACTCATACCTGAGGGAGAAACCTGTCGCGTCATAGTTTCCCGTAGCCAGGGCTGACAGGAAGCACGCCGCGAGTCTTCCCAGTCCTCCGTTGCCGAGGCCCGCGTCAGGCTCACAGTCGAACACATCGTCCAGAGACATTCCCCTGCCCTCGACCAGTTCACGCACTATGTCCGTCTCACCGAGGCAGTACAGGGCGTTCTTCAGGGACTGGCCCATGAGGAACTCCATGCAGATGTAGTAAATCTTTTTCTTTCCTGCGCTCGCCTTCTCCGACTTGTTCTTCTTGTGCTTGAATTCAACGTACTTGTCGCGAAGCTGTCCGTTGACTACACGGGCAAGCGCTTTGTAAATCTGTTCCGGCGTCGCCGCTTCAAAACTTGTATGGAGGCTGTCCTCCAGATAATCATTTAATTGAGCTATAAACTTTTCTTTTTGTTCCATGTTGTTTTAATTCCTGTTCGTTAGTTTTTTATATTTTGCGCACATGCGCTTATGCTAGAGTTCAGTGTACATTCTGTGATAGATTACCGCTGCTTTTGCCCATGAGAAATCCTCATCGAGAATGTGTCTTACCAGAGCGCGCCACTTGTTCCTGTGACCGTAGAGGTCAAGCGCTCTTCCCACTGCAAAGGCAAGCTCGGTTCCGTTGAAGTCATAGAATGTGAATCCGTTGCCTTCACTTCCGTTCCATTCGTGAATGGATGCGCCAGTCCGCAGGCCTCGCTCCTAGACGGCATAATGAACATGTCGCCTCCGGCGTAGATCCTGTGGGCAGTCGCCGTGTTGAACTCAATCAGGGATCGCACCTGGTCAGGGTGCCTGCCCTGCAGCTGCCTGAAGTAATCCTCGTACTTGGCGTCGCCCGTTCCAAGCATCACGAACTGCACATCATTATTGTACAGAAGATCATCCAGCATGGCCGCAACTATGTCAACACCCTTAGGAGCCACCAGCCTTGTTATCATCGTAATCAGAGGAGCGTCGCTCTCCGGAAGTCCAAGGGAGTTCTGCAGATCGCGCTTGCACTTTTTCTTTCCCTGAAGTTTTTCAGACGAATATGCAGCCTTTATGGCCGAATCCTTCGTCGGATCGTACGCTACAGTATCGATGCCGTTCAGTATGCCGAACATCTTGTACTGGTTGTCGCGGATCACCGCATCGAGTCCGAAGGCGCTCACCGGATAAGTAAGTTCCTTCGCGTAGGTAGGGCTGACTGTCGTGAACTTGCTGGAGCACTCAATCGCTCCCTTCATGAGATTGACGTCGCCGTCCTTCATCAGATAGTGATTATCCTTCTTGTCAAGACCTATGCAGTCGCTGAGCGCATCGGTGCCGTACCTGCCCTGGTATTCCACGTTGTGAATCGTAAATACTGTTTTGAGTTTTTTGTCCGGGTAGACTGCCTTTGCAAAAACCACCGAAAGAGCTGTCTGCCAGTCGTTCGCGTGGATAATGTCGGGCTCAAATCCCGTAACGTCCGCGCTCTCAATGACGGCGCGGCTGAAGAACGAGAAACGCTCGCAGTCGTCGCCGAATCCGTAGAGGCTGTCGCGCTTGAAGTAATACTCGTTGTCGACGAAGTAGTATACAACGCCGTCCTTCTTAAGTTCAAATATCCCCATGTACTGGCTGCGCCAGGCGACGGGTATTTCTTTATGACCCAGGAACTTCATCTCCCTGCGGAACTCCTCTTTCACCGAGCCGTACAAAGGCATGATGACGCGGCACTCCACCTTGGAGCCCTTGAGTCTGTTCACTTCACGCGGGAGAGATCCCGCAACTTCGCCGAGCCCTCCGGTGCCGCCAAAAGGCATTACCTCAGGGGAAGCGAAGAGTACTTTGGTTTTTGCCATTTACTGTTTCTCCTATATGATGTCTTCCGCCTACTTCGCCATGTTGTTCAGGCAGATCTGTTTGAACGAATTGTAGAGAGCGTAGCTCTTCTTGTTCGGCTTGATGTCCGGATGCCACTGCACGCCGTATATAGGCAGCGTCTTGTGCTGTATGGCCTCTATCCTCTTGTCCCTGGCGTCCCGCGCGGTAACCTTGAGCCCTTTTCCGAGCTTCTTGATGCACTGGTGATGCCAGTGGTAAACCTTGCTCTTCTTGCCGTAGATGCCGCGCACCCAGGAGCCTTTCACCGTCTTGACTTTTCTGTTCTTCTTGTGCCACCTAGGTATGTGCTGCTTGAGGGTTCCGCCGAAGGCAACATTGATCACCTGGCTTCCGCGGCAGATTCCCAGAACCGGCTTTCCTGCCTTTGCAAACATGAGAATGGCCGCAATCTGAAGATCATCCTTGGCCTTGTCCGTGCCGTAGGTGTGCTTGTCCCTCTTGGCCCGGTAGCTGCGCGGGTCCATGTTGCCGCCGCCCGGAATGATGAGTCCGTCATACTTCGCCGGATCCACGTCTTTGATGTTATATACAGTTACGACTGTGACTCCGACCTTGGCGAACTGGGTGACCACTCTCCTGTTGTCGCTTCTGTTGTCGACCATGAGCAGAAGAGGATTTGGCGAACTGGGTGACCACTCTCCTGTTGTCGCTTCTGTTGTCGACCATGAGCAGAAGAGGATTACGCGCCGCCCCTTTGTAGCTGACCTCCTCGGAAAAATCCGTGTACTTCTTAACGCCTTCCTCGGTGTAGTAGGCCCTGACCTTGTACTGGTAGTCTGCGCCTGTTTTCAGCCCCCTGTCGAGGTACTGCAGACCGGTGAGCGTACTGATCCGGCTGCCGTTTTTGTACAGCTCGTAGCCGGACGCGATATCGGTCTTCGTCCAGCTGATCATCGCCTTGTTGTTGTACACCGTAGTGACCGTGAGCTCCGGCGCAGGCACGATAACAGGATCCGGTTCCGTCTGGTCTCCCGGATCGCCCTGGTCCGTCTGACCTGCCGCGGCGCCCTGATCA
>CADAHK010000177.1 GCA_902787725.1 uncultured Eubacteriales bacterium
CTGTAGTCACGGCTCGTGACCAGACCGACCATTCTGCCTTCAGCCGTGCCGTCCTCTGTTACCGCCGTAGTCGAGTGACCGGTGCGTTCCTTCAGATCCAGCAGATCTGCGAGAGTCTGATCCGGCCGGATATTAGTGTTGCTGCGGACGAAGCCGGCCTTGTGGTTCTTGACTCTTCTGACCATTTCCGCCTGGCTTTCGATAGGCTGTGAACCGAATATGAAGGAAATTCCGCCTTCCTTGGCAAGAGCTATGGCCAGTTCGTCGCCTGATACGGACTGCATGATAGCGGATGTCATAGGAATGTTCATTGTGATCTTCGGCTCTTCGCCTTTTTTGAATTTAGTAACAGGCGTTTTGAGCGATACGTTCTCAACTCTGCAGTCAGCCGATGAGTATCCCGGCACCAGCAGGTATTCGTTAAAAGTTCTCGATGGTTCGTCAAAATATTTAGCCATTTTCTCTCCCTTTCATGCAAAACCTATAAGCAAACTCTATCTTCCTCAGTAGATCATCCTCTCGGATGCTTCTCTGTTCAGTGAACCGTATTCCTCGCCGTCGGTGGCGATGAGCAGCGCCGGCATGAACCAGGCCGCGTATCTGCCCGGATTCCTCAGAACGTCCGTCATGATTTCTTCTACATCGACGAACTTCATCTCCGACGCTTCTTCAGGGTCAGGCAAAGGCATTTTGTCCAGTCTGTCATTCTTCAGCCATCCCACAAAGACGTGATCGAACTCGTGCTCGGTCAGACCGTTGTCGAATTCCGCCGTGTAGATGAAAGCGCCTTTCTCTTCGAGCGGGCCTTCGTCGCCGGGCTCAAGGTCCTCGACCGAATAACCGGTCTCCTGCGGCAGCCTTCTGGCCGTCGCTTCTTCAAGAGTCTCCCCCGTGCGCGGATGGGAGCAGCAGCTGTTGGCCCAAAGACCTGCGGAGTGGTACTTCCCTTCCGCCCTCTGCTGGATCAGAAGCTGAGTGTGGAACGTCCTTGTCCCGTCCGGATTGTCAAGAAGCGCTCTTCTGAAGACGAATATAGAAAACGCGCGGTGAAGAAGCCCCTTTTCATGGGCTTCCATTTTACCGCACGATCCTTTTTCTCTGTCCTGCTCGTCTACAAGAATAAGCTGGTCTTCCACTTTGCCTCTCCCTGTTTCCTTCAATTATATTTTCCCAATTTTATCATATAAAAGGCCTGTTGCCACCTCTTTTTTTGCTTCGGCCCCTTTGATGAACTCAACCAGTGCCAGAGCGAACTCCATTGCCAGAGCCGGACCCATTCCCGTTATAACGTTTCCGTCTACAGTAACCGTACTCCCGGTGGCCTTCGCTCCCGCAAGGTGATCCTCCATTCCCGGGTATATCGTCGCGTTCTTTTCTTCCAGCGCGCCGTGGGCTGCCAGCGCAAGCGGCGCAGCGCAGATTGCAGCCAGAGGCCGTCCTGCCTTTGCAAAAGCTTCAATCTGTGCTGTAAGTCCCGGATGGTCCCTCAGATTAGTCGCTCCCGGAAGTCCGCCGGGGAGAACTATCATCTCGCACTCGTCGTAATCAGCGTCTTCAAAGAGCATGTCAGTGTTTATATCTATTCCATGAGCGCCCCTTACCGTGAGGTTCCCCGTTACCGAAACCATGCGGGCGTCAATGCCTGCTCTTCTCAGAACATCGACGCACGTGAGCGCTTCAACTTCTTCATATCCTTCCGCCAAATGTATAAATACCATTTCGCACCTCCTGACCTTTTGTCTCTATGGGATGACGACAGGGTCCTTGCTTCTGTATATTCTGTCCTCAGGACCGTACTCGTTTATGAGCATGACCAGATGTCCGTCGTCTATTATGCAGCTTTCGATTTCACCTACAGGTACATAATAGCTTCCGAGATATGCCCCGTCTGAGATCCTGTACAGGTCCAGATAGCTTTCCTCTCCCAGCCAGGTGCCTACGATAATCACCCCGTTATACGCTCCGACATCCTGAGAAGCTACCCACCTGACCGTCTTCTTCATGGTTTTTTCATGCTTCAGATTGGCGTCAGCCACATACATTGTACCGCCTTTGCCCAGGTAGTACTTGTTGTTGGTCACATCAAAGGCAACGCATGATACAGGTTTCGGCGCTTCGGCGACTCTGAGGAATCCCAGGGTTCCGCTATCGTATACCCTCAGCCTCTTCGAATGCTCTTTGACCTGCATGTCAGGTACATAGAGCTGTTTGGTGTATGGGTTATATGTTATTCCATTTCCGTGGCCGATTCCGTCGGCGTTTACGAACTTATCGAAGGAACCGTCCTTCTTGTATGAAGCGAGGTAGCCTTTGCTTCCTGCCTTATTAACATATGTGACGATGTACCGGTCCTCAGTCGCGCATATTCCCTGCGGTTTCTGAGCGTCTTCAGGACCCTTTATGACCTTCACAAGATCCATGTTTTCGTCGTTAAACGTTTTGGTAACTTTCACCGCGGTGTAAGCCGGCGCGTCCTGCGTCGTGCCTCTGACCTCGACAGGCTCGGATGGTCTGCCGTCGATGTTTCTCCCCGCGACTTCGGCCATGCCCTTGATTACGTAATCAAAATCTTCACGGGCCACTTCATAATAAGTTGTTTCCGCCGGCAGTTCAGCTATCTTCTCATATTCGTCCGTCGACGGATTTCTCTTGAGAACTGAATACGCTGACGCCAGGTCGATTTCCTTCCACCTTATTACTGCTTTAAGGCTGTTGATGGTTTCAACCTTTACGAACATGACAGCGTCGAGAGTCTCTGGGTAAACAACAACGTTTATCGCTCTCTCCTCTTCAGCATAGAAGTCGTCGCCTGAAGCGCTGACTATTATGTTCGCCTCACCCGGCTGTTTCATTTTAACATTTCCGTCTGAGTCTACTCGCGCCACTTCCTTGTTATCGGATCTGAAGGTTATGTCGCCTATAGCTGTGGCCTTGAGCCTGAAGTCATTATTTGCGAATCCGTAGTACTCAGTCAGATTGACTGTAATCGACTGCTCTGCCTTGTCGGCAACAATGCTCTCTGTTGCCGGCCAGCAGAAGTTCCCTTTTTTCGTCCTGGCGTTTACTGTTATGCTGTAGTGTTCTCCCGGCGTGACGTTTGATATAGTAAAGC
>CADAHK010000178.1 GCA_902787725.1 uncultured Eubacteriales bacterium
ATCCGCCAGATCGTTTATCTCGGTGTAGTGTCCGCCCGTAAAGACTATTCCGTACTCGCCGGCAGCCAGGCGCTTGGCCGAGTTCTTGATCTTCCTGATTGGCCTGGCGATTCTGCTGGACAGATAGTAGGAAATAAGGCAGGCTACGATCAGCGATATGAGCGTGACTATAATGAGCTGGGTTCTGAGAATCTCTATTGTTGAGGACACAGGCCACAGCGGCGAGAAAATGTAAACGATCATGTCCTCCTTGCCTTCTGCGTGGAGAACGTTTCCGCAGGCCAGAACCTTCTGGGAATTGTCGTCATTCCCGAAGGTCATGGTCACAAGACCGCCTTTTTTGATCATCTCCTCATTCAGACTCTGCATCTGGGAAATGTCCTGAGGATTTATGGCAGGGCCCTTCGGAGTTTTTTCCTCTGAATCAGAATCCGCCTCGGACTCCGCCTCTGCCGCCGAATTGTCTTCTGGCTTTTGCATGGCCGACATGTCATAGTCGCCGGAAGACGGGCTGAAGTAGGTGGTTTTGCCGTCGTATGAAACGACGTAGATATACATGTCGTGGGAGTCGCAGTAGTCTGAGACATCATCAAAGAAGTCCTCCGTATCATTATTCGTGAAGGACTCTTCAATGCTTCTGGCGACTTTTTCAGTCTGGTGGGTCTTCATGGTGCCGTACAGAGTGTTGAGCATGAACACCTGAATGATCCAGAGCGCAGCCATCAGCACGGCTGCGAACAGAATGAAGTACAGCCAGGATTTGAACTTGATGCTTTTGGTATCAATCTTTAACTTCAAACTTGTATCCTACTCCTCTGAGAGTGACAATGTAGTCTCTGTACTTGCCGAGACTGCCCCTTAGATTCTTTATATGGGTGTCGATGGTTCTGTCGTCACCGAAGAAATCGTAGCCCCAGATGTCAGACAGCAGTTTGTCTCTGGAGAGAGCGATGTTCTTGTTCTGAACGAGATAGAAGAGAAGATCGTACTCTTTAGGAGTCAGCTCCACGCGCTCGCCGTCTATGGAAACAGTACGCGCAGGGATGTTGATCTCCAGCCCGTCAAATCTGAGCACGTCCGGCTCAGCCGTAACGCTTCCGCTGCGTCTTGTGAGCACCGCGTTGACTCTTGCCATGAGTTCCTTCGGGCTGAACGGCTTGACGACATAATCGTCTATGCCCAGTTCAAAGCCGAAGAGCTTGTCATACTCCTCGCCTCTGGCTGAGAGCATTATTATCGGCGTATCGGAGATTTTGCGAATTTCCTTGCACGCGGAATAACCGTCGAGCTTCGGCATCATTATGTCCATGATTATCAGATCGTATTCATTGAGCTTGCAGAATCCTACGGCGGTCATGCCATCCTCTGCTTCGGTCACTTCGTGACCGTTGAACTCTGAGTACTCCCTTATTACATCGCGTATGCCTTTTTCGTCGTCAACTACTAGAAGTTTAGCCATTTTTCTCTCCTTTCGCGGTCATTATAACACAGAAATGTGAAAGCGTGACGCGGGAAAAGGGCGCTTCTTTCTTTGACTGGACTGCTTTTTTCATGCTATAATATTGATACGTATGACCAGGAGGTTTCGTATGTATAGAACAGGAGATAAAGTCCTGTACCCTATGCATGGAGCAGGAGTCATAAGACAAATTGAAAGATGCGAAATCCTTGGGGAAGTGAAGGACTATTATCTACTTCACGTTCCCTGCGGAGACATGGAAGTAATGATTCCCGTCGAGGCTTGTGATGACATTGGAGTTAGGCGAGTAGGGACACAAGAAGAAGTCGACGAGGCGATTTCTGTTCTTGGTCTCCAGTCCACTGAAATCAGCGGAAACTGGAGTAAACGGTACAGGGCCAACACCGAAAAACTCAAGACCGGCGACATGAATCTCGTCGCCGAAGTCGTGAGAGATCTCACAAGGCACGACCGTGAGAGCGGGCTTTCGGCCGGTGAAAAAAAGATGCTCTCAAACGCTCGGAAGATTCTCCAGAGCGAGATTATGCTCGCGCTGGACATTTCAGAGGATGAAGCGCTCGAAATGATTGAAGGGGCAATATGATTCAATCGGACATGAGCGCATGAAATCCGGACTGAATGGGCATGCGAATACTGAAGGAAAGGAGGTAAACACAAAGTGCTCGAAAAGCTGGTAAGAGCTGTCTTTACCATCGTAGGCGCTATCGTTGGTTACGGCTTGTATCTGCTTGTGAAGTACTGGGCAGGATTCAAAGGTTACGATCTGGAAACAGAATTTTCAGTTGTCGAGAATATATTCATCGTCACTGTCATCGCACTTATATTCGCTATTATTTTTTACAAACTGTTTCCATTACTCAGAAGAGGCGGAATGAAGGCCGCCGACAATCTGGAATCTGACCTTAAGGACACATCGGTAAACGACATATTATCGACAATAGCAGGACTTATCATGGGCCTGTTTGTTGCGTACCTTATTAGCAGAGGCATATACACCAGTATTGAGATACCGGTTCTGAACATCATTCTCAACATATTGACGTATCTCATGCTGGGCGCTCTGGGCGTTTTTGTCGTAAACAGCAAGGCGAAGGAATTAGGAACCCTGCTTATTAACGCCAGAAAAGGTGTTTCCCAGTCAGGAAAAAGCAGCAGACAGAAGAACGATGCCACGCCAAAAATATTTGATACCAGCGTCATCATCGATGGAAGAATAGCAGACATCCTGGAGACAGGGTTTATTGAGGGACCGATTATTATCCCTGAATTTGTCCTCGTCGAGCTGAGACACATAGCGGATTCCTCGGACACTCTCAAGAGACAGAGAGGCAGAAGGGGTCTGGACATACTCAACGCCATCCAGGAAGAATACGGAGTAGAAATATACAATACAGCTTCAGAAAAAGTGCTTGATGAGATACCTGAGGTAGACGTCAAGCTGCTTAAGCTTGCCCAGATTATGAACGGCAAGGTTGTCACCAATGACTTCAACCTGAACAAAGTAGCGGCAATCAAGGGCATACCTGTGCTCAACATCAACGAGCTGGCCAATACCCTTAAGCCTGTCGTCCTGCCGGGCGAGGAGATGATCCTGTCCCTCGTCAAGGAAGGCAAGGAGAGCGGCCAGGCAGTCGCCTACCTCGATGACGGCACGATGATAGTCGTCGAAGAGGGCAAACCGTTCATAGGGCAGACCATTAAAGTTGTCGTAAGCAGTGTGCTTCAGACATCCGCGGGCAGAATGATATTCGCGAAGCCGGCGGGTAATGTTCAAAGGTA
>CADAHK010000179.1 GCA_902787725.1 uncultured Eubacteriales bacterium
GCTCCCATGAACATGGTCTCATAGATGTCCAGAGGGTTCATGTGAACTGTGACCATTATGATTATGGCGTCCAGGATGAGCGCGGCGACTATTGCCAGAGCCCTGTAGGTCCAGCTGTGTTTTCTGTCTATGTCCTCCCGTCTCGAGAGCTTGATGAGAGGCTCTTTTCTGACTTTATTCTCTTTCATTAAATGCCTCCCTCATCATCCATCAGCTTAGTTACGTCGATCTTAGCGATGTGATCTCCGCTGTACTTGGTCATCAGCAGACCAAGCTGTTCCTTCGTCGTCGTGCGCGCGTCCACAAGTCCGCTGACCTTGCCTTCGCAGAGCACCAGTATCCTGTCGCACAGCACCTTCTGGACGTTTCCTCCTGAAAGCTTTCTGACCGGCGTGTAAACGTTCGGCGTTGATACTTCCAGTTTGTCGCGTATCTCTTCTGCAAGCTCTCTAGGCTCCTTCTCCCTGGTGAATATGCCTCTGCCTTCGTTGTATGACCGCAGCAGCATGTTTCCTACCATGCCCATGTTTCCGACCAGGCCCATGCCCAGTCTGTCTTCAGGTACAAAGGCAAGGGATATGCCCAGATTCTTGATGTCGTTGACATCCTTGCCCAGAAGCTGTATCTCGTCGTTGTTGTCGATGGCTCTGTACATGATGCTGCTTCCCGGCTCCGCCTTCTGCAGTCCCGCGATGGCCTCCAGAAGTTCCTTCTGTCCGGCGCCCGCGATGCCGGCGATGCCCAGTATCTCTCCGCCTCTTATGGTGAAGGTTACATCATCAAGAGCTTTTATTCCGTATTTATTTAAGCAAGTCAGATGCTCGATCCTGACCAGATCTTTGACATCTACAGGATCGGTTCTGTCTATGTTGAGCTCAACTTTCTTTCCTACCATCATCTCTGTCAGAGAGCTCTCCGTCGCGTCCTTTGTATCGACGACGCCGACGTACTCGCCCTTTCTCAGAACGGCTACCCTGTCAGACAGCTCCAGAACTTCCTGAAGCTTGTGAGTGATGATTACTATGGTCCTGCCGTGATCCTTCATTGCTCTGAGCACGAAGAAGAGCTTCTCCGTTTCCTGCGGCGTAAGAACCGCCGTAGGCTCGTCCAGAATAAGAATCTTAGCGCCTCTGTACAGGACCTTAATGATTTCAACCGTCTGCTTCTCGGATACGGACATCTCGTAAATCTTTTTGTTTAGATCGATTTCGAATCCGTACCTGTCGACGGTCTCTCTGATATCCTTGAGGATTTCCTTCTTATCCAGCTTAAGCTTGCCCGGCATTCCGAGTATGATGTTTTCGGCGGCGCTGAAAACATCCACGAGCTTGAAGTGCTGGTGGATCATTCCTATCTGATAATCAAAAGCATCCTGAGGGGATCTGATCACGGCTTCTTCGCCGTCTACAAAAATCTGTCCGCCGTCAGGAGCGTATATTCCTGCCAGCATGTTCATCAGAGTGGTCTTGCCGCTTCCGTTCTCTCCGAGAAGCGAGAGTATCTCACCGTGATATATGTCCATGCTGATATTGTTGTTGGCCTTTACCGAGCCAAATGTCTTGGTAACGTTTCTCAGGGAAACCGCTACCTCTCTGCTATCAGGAGTGCTCAATGGCCCTCCTCCTTTCTCCGGGTCTTGCCTCAGATATTAATCAGGAAAACCCCGGGGAATCCGGGGCTTTCCTTAACCACAATGTGTTTCTTAGAATTTAGTGTCGAGGAGCGTGATGCCGTCAATCTGAAGATCGAAGTAAGGAGCTGAACGGAACTTGGATTCCATGAATGCGCCGTCTTCGATAACGTTGGTGTCACCCTTGTACTCAGGATCTGTGTCAACGTCTGCGTTGTACTCAGTTACGTGGCCGTCTCCGTCAACAGTTGCGTTTACGTTGATGTTCTTTTCCTTGTCTACAGTTACTGTGAATGCGGAAGTGTCGAATACCTGGATGGATCCATCCTTCAGGCCTTCAGTAGCCTCTTCGATTGCTTCTGCAGTACCTTCAGCAGCAACGTTCTCGTTGATTTCAGTCAGAACTACTGAACCTGTCTTCAGGTCGCCTGTCCAGTCAG
>CADAHK010000180.1 GCA_902787725.1 uncultured Eubacteriales bacterium
TGGAATTATTCATAATAAAAAAATCTTATATGGAGGAGAAAAAATGGTAAAGTTCAACAACGTAATTGTACGAAGACCTTGCAGAGCAGTATGCGACGGCATTACGTCAGCTCCTGAGCTGGGACAGCCGATCTACGAGAAGGCGCTGCAGCAGCACGATACTTATATCGAGGCGCTGAAGAAGTGCGGCGTTGAAGTAACTGTTCTGGAAGCGGATGAGAGGTATCCGGATTCCTGCTTCGTAGAGGATCCGGCGCTCATCACAAAAGCATGCGCCATCATCACAAACCCTGGCGCAGAGTCGAGAAACGGTGAGAAAGAAGAAATCATCGGCGCGATCAGAAAATTCTTCCCGGAAGACAAGATCGAATACATCAAGGATCCGGGCACGCTGGAAGGCGGAGACGTCATGATGGTCGATGATACGTTCTACGTTGGTCTTTCCGCGAGAACCAATGCTGAAGGCATCAGACAGCTGGGAGAAATCCTGAACAAGTACGGCATGAAGTGCGTTCAGGTTCCTCTTGAGAAGGTTCTGCACCTGAAGACAGGCGTCAATAACAAGTACGGCATGAAGTGCGTTCAGGTTCCTCTTGAGAAGGTTCTGCACCTGAAGACAGGCGTAAACTATCTCGAGCACAACAACATGCTCGTGGCAGGCGAATTCATCACAAAGCCTGAATTTGAGCAGTACAACAAGGTCGTTGTTCCTGAAGAGGAAGCATACGGCGCCAATTGCATCTGGGTCAACGAGACAGTCATCGTTCCTGAAGGCTATCCTTCAGTTCTCAAGGCTGTACAGGATCTCGGATATGAGACGCTTATCGTGGATACGTCAGAGTTCAGAAAGATCGACGGAGGACTTTCATGTCTTTCACTCAGATTCTGGGCTTAACCCTTAAATCATTATTTGCAATATGAGGTGAAATCAAATGAATACTAATCAGAAAACTCTGGGTATGCTGCCTCTGGTCTTATTCTCAGTAGGCTGCACCCTGGCATCCGGAGTATTCGCACTGTCGGGAGACTTTGCTTATGCCGGATCCTACACACTGGGAACGCTACTCGGCTGGGCCATCACATTCGTTGGCATGCTGGGCCTTGTAGGATGCTTCCTCAGACTTACAGTCGTAAAACCGGATCTGACATCCGGAATCTACAGTTACGCTCGCGCCGGATTCGGTGAGTACATCGGCTTTAACTCCGCTTGGGGTTACTGGCTCTCAGCGATTCTCGCATACGTAACGTTCTCGACCGGATTCCTCGGATCCCTGTCAGAACTGCTGCCGTTCCTCGGAGACGGCATGAACCTGGCGTCGCTGATCATCGGTTCCGTAATTCTGTGGCTGCTGGTTCTGCTCCTGCTCAACGGCGTAAACCAGGCGGTTATCATCAATGCGGTTGCCGTAATATTCAAGGCAATCCCAATCGTATTCCTGGTCTTCGCTGCGATCTTCGCGGGCGCGTTCGATTTTGACACGTTCATGAACAACTTCACAGGCGAAGGCAGCGGAATGTCTGTATTCGAGCAGACAAAGGCCTGCATATTCACGACCGTATGGGTATTCATCGGCATTGAGGGCGCGGTTGTAATTTCAACCCGTGCCAAGGATACGAAGCTGGCAGGCAGAGCGTCCATCATTTCATTCGTCGCTCTGTTCGCTCTGTACTTCATCATTTCATTCCTGTCGATGGGCGTTGCGGATCACGACACGCTGGTATCGTTCACTGACAACTACACATTCTCAATGGCAGGCGTCATGGAATACATCGTTGGACCTTGGGGCGCAACTCTCGTAAACGTTGCGGCTGTAATCTCCATCGGATGCGCGCTCCTGACTTACGTCATCCTGTGCTCCGACTCGGCCTTCGGTCCTGCGAATATGAAGTGCTTCCCTAAGATCTTCGTCAAGAGAAACAAGAAAGATCAGCCGATGTACTCCATCATCTTCAGCGCTCTGTTCGTTGAAGTATTCATGATCGTTGCGACAATCAACTCAGCGTCCTACCAGAACTGCTACTATCTGTCCACGATCGCCATCATGATTCCGTACATGCTTTCAGCGTTTTACGCGTTCAAGCTCACTGCGAACGGAGAACTGACTGAAGGTCTTTCAGGAAGCGGAAAGATGTGGACATGGATTGCAGCCATCATCGGTTCAATCTACGGCATCTGGATGCTGTACGCTTCTTCCTTCTCATACATTCTGGTATGTGCTCTCATGTATCTGCCGGGTGTTATCATCTACATCATCAAGAGAAGAGAAGAGGGCGGCCCGATCTTCCCGAAGGCG
>CADAHK010000181.1 GCA_902787725.1 uncultured Eubacteriales bacterium
CGACGGCAAGCAGGCAGTCGCCATGGAGCAGCTGGTTGATCCCGCGCTTACAGGCGTAAACGGAACAATAACCATAGTGGCTTCGCACGAGGATATCGAGGACGAAGCCCAGAGCATATACTTTCCGGAAGTACGTACAAAGGCAATAGCGGATGATACCGGAAAACAAATAACGGAGGCCGACGGTGAAGTCATAATAACCGACACTGTGGATTATTCTAATGTCATTGCCGGAAAGATCTACAGGCTCACTGGAACGCTCATGGATAAAGATACTGGGAAGCCGATCGTTTCAGGCGGAAACGCGGTAACTTCATCGGTTGAATTCCGGGCAGAGAAGGATGGTCCTGTTTTTGCCTCAGACGGGGAGAAACTCACGGAGACGGCGCAGGACAAAACAGAACTGGTGTCAGGAACAGTTGAACTCAAGTTCCAATTCGATGGTTCAAATCTTGCAGGAAAACAGGCGGTTGCCTTTGAAAAACTGACGACGGGAGGCAAGCTCGTTGGAGAGCATTCCGATCTGAATGATGAAGCGCAGACAGTGAATCTACCGACGATCCTGACCACGGCGTCGACTAACGGAACAGATACTGTGTCCGACAAGGTGGAATACACGAACCTGATTCCGGGCGAAACATATGTCATGAGAGGGGTGCTCATGGATAAAGCGACAGGCAGGGAACTCCTTCTGGACGGCAATCCTGTAACTGCGGAGATGAATTTCGTTCCGGAGAAAAAAGATGGCTCAATAACAATAGATTTTCCGGTCAGTGTCAGGGAGCTGGAAGGAAAGTCGGCGGTGGTTTTCGAGACATGTTCAATGGTGATGGCGCCGGAAGGGGACGCTGAAGCACCGGCTGAGGTCGAGGTGATAAGCCACAAGGATATCAACAACAAAGCGCAGACGGTCACTTTCGATGTGCCGCAGACAGGGCAGAGATTACCTTGGCCTGTCCCGGCACTGGCGGGGCTGTTCGCTGCGGCTGCTGCCTTTGCGGCTTTCAGGAGAATTAGAAGGGGTGGATTATTATGATCAGAAAGATAATTGCAGTTGCGCTGCTTCTGGTTCTCGCTGTGTCGGCGGCGGGGACCACAGCGTCAGGAGCATCAGTATGTACAGTCAAATATTATTACACTTCGGGCCAGAATCCAGAAGGAGTTCCGGCCGCCACGACAGGGGTTCAGAGCGGTTCAAAGTGGTTGATAAAACCCGCCGGTCCGTCCAGGACGATGAACTGCAGGGGAACAAAGTATCTGCCGGGAAGGGAAACGACAGCGCTTGTTCCGGTGCGTTCATCAGGCGGATATACCGTCAGTCTCTACGGCAGATGGGTATATTCTGACGGCACAACGGCGGCCAGGGCAGTTCCTAAGAAGGAGATATCCGCCAAGTCCGCCACGAGAGCTTCTGCGAAACAGACAAACGCTTCTTCGGAGCAGACAACCGGTCCTGCGGAACAGGCGAACGCTTCTGCGAAACCGGCAGCCGCTTCCGGAAGTTCGGCGGCAAATCCTAAAGACGAGAAGTCCGCGAAAACTAAAGATGAGAAGTCTGCGATAACTGATCAATCCGATGAGAAACAGAAGAAAGAATCAGCCGCCGCAGGGGCAGCTGCTCAGAATGACGCCGTAAAGGAAGAACAGGTTCCGGCGGAACCTAAGAAGGAACCGGTGACGGTGAACGCGATGAATAACAGGAGCAGGGCGGAAGTGCTGACAGGTTGGAGGCATCTGCTCATAGACACTTTTTTTCACATCAACGGCAGGAAGTACAGCTACGCGGAACCAAGCAAGTACTGGACTGACAGCAGAGGCGCGTGGAGCGGGAAAACAGGCAAGAAAGGCAACACGCAGAGCTGCGTGACGCTGACAACGGTTTCGCTAAAGAGGACCGGGATTATTTCTCCCGGATGCGGCAGCATATGGTTCTCTTCCAACAACAGCACGAAGCCTAACGATACAGTGAAGAAACTGAAGAAGTCTTCTCCTTTCCTAACCATATTCTATCCCCACAAAAGCCTGAAACACATGGCTGCCAAGGGAATGATAAAGTACGGAGACATACTTTGCAGGTCCGGGCACACCTTTGTCTACATGGGCGTTGACTCCGGAGGACATCCGCTAATCTACGAGAGTGGGTCGCACAGAGACATCGGAAACGGCACAGCCGTCACATGGGGTCATCATTCAGGCGGACACGCGAACAAGCTTACGGGGAAGATCAACAAGCAGATAAAAAAGTCCAATGCCATAGGAGACAAATGGAGAAGAAGAGAAATCAGTGACGCT